>JALHNI010000038.1 GCA_022843605.1 Bryobacter sp. | reverse complement strand
CCGATTCGTCAAGGTTCCGGAGGAAGCCTTCGGCGATGTTCGGGATGTCACGGGTGATCTCTTCGGGACCCAGCTTCGTGTCGCGGGCCTCGATTTCGAACTCCTCGATATGGATCGAGGTGTAGTAGTCTTCCTTCACCAGCTTTTCGCTGACGACGATGGCGTCTTCGAAGTTGTAGCCGCGCCAGGGCATGAAGGCCACCAGCACGTTCCGGCCCAGAGCGAGTTCACCCAGGTCAGTACAGGGTCCGTCGGCCAGTACCCCGCCCTTCTTGATCCGCTGCCCAACGGCCACGATGGGCTTTTGGTTGATGCAGGTGTTCTGATTCGAGCGCTTGAACTTGGTGAGCTGATAGATATCAGCACCCACTTCGCGCGACATCTGACCTTCCTGGGAAGCACCTTCCACACGGACGATGATGCGCTCGGAGTCAACCGAGTCAACAATCCCGGTACGGCGGCAGATGACGACCGCGCCGGAGTCACGGGCGGTCACTTTCTCCATGCCGGTACCGACGTAGGGCGAATCGGCGCGAAGGAGCGGGACGGCCTGCCGTTGCATGTTCGATCCCATGAGTGCGCGATTCGCGTCATCGTTCTCAAGGAACGGAATCAAGCTGGCAGCCACCGAGACCAACTGCTTCGGGCTGACGTCCATGTATTGGACTTCGTCCGAGCGGATGAGCACGAAGTTACCCTGACGGCGGGCATTGATGAGTTCGGCGTCGATGCGACCGTTCTCGCTCACCGGCACGTTCGCCTGCGCGATCGTGTACTTGTCCTCTTCCCAAGCGGAAAGGTAGTCGCAATAGGGCTCGAACTCGGCCGCCTGCTTACCCTTCGCCAACTTGGCATTGGCCGAGTCGATGTCGCCGCGGAGCATGATGTCCCCGACCTTGGTGGGTGTGTCACCAGGGTTGAGAACCTTGATTTGATCGACGATCATTCCGGCATCGACTTTGCGATAGGGAGACTCGATAAAGCCGTACTCGTTGATCCGCGCAAAGCAGGACAACGAAGAGATGAGACCGATGTTCGGGCCTTCCGGCGTTTCGATCGGGCAGATACGGCCATAGTGCGTCGGGTGCACGTCGCGGACTTCGAAGCCGGCACGCTCTCGGGACAGACCTCCCGGTCCAAGAGCCGAAAGACGCCGCTTGTGCGTAATTTCGGAGAGCGGATTCGTCTGATCCATGAACTGAGAGAGCTGGGACGAACCGAAGAACTCGCGGATCGCGGCCATGACGGGCTTGGCATTCACCAAGTCGTGCGGCATCGCCGTCGACAGTTCCTGATAGACCGACATCTTTTCCTTGATGGCGCGTTCCATGCGGACCAAGCCAATGCGGAATTGATTCTCTAAGAGTTCTCCAACGGCGCGGACGCGGCGATTGCCAAGATGATCGATGTCATCGACGGCGCCAACACCCTTGCGAAGCTTCAGCAGGTAGCTGATCGTATCCGTAAAGTCCTGCTGATCAAGCACGCGGCGATCCAGAGGGTTCTTGCCCTCGTGCTCGGCCTTCCATTGCTCGGGCGCATACTCGGCCTGCTCATGGATCTTGATGTTGAACTTCATGCGGCCGACGCGGGAGAAGTCATACTTCCGGTCGTCGAAGAACATGCCATGGAACAGCTGCGTCGCCGTGTCCACGGTGGGCGGGTCGCCCGGACGCAGCTTGCGGTAGATTTCCAGCAACGCATCGTTCTGCGCCTTCACTGGATCCTTGCGCAGGGTCATGGCGATGACCATACCCGCGTCATCGCGTTCGGGGAAAAAGATCTCGAACGACTTGATTCCAGCTTCCATCACCCGCTGGATCATGGTCGGGGAGGCTTCGTGGTTCGCATCGGCGAGCACTTCGCCAGTCTCCATGTCGATGACATCGGCAGCAAAGTAAGCGCCTTCGAGGTCATTGACCGCGACTTCAACCTGATCCACCTTCTGCTTTTGCAGTTCGCGGAACAGGCTTTCAGTCACCTTACGCCCCTGAGGCACAATCGTGGTCCCTGCCTTGGCGATGGCGTAGGAGAGCTTCATGCCCTTCAGGCCGGTGCCTACGTCCCAGAAGATCTTCGATCCATCCTTGATGGAGATCTTGCTGAGCGTCTGGCCATAGAAGGCCTTGATAATCTGCTCGTCCGTCTTTAAGCCCAGCGCGCGCAAAAATACGGTGCCGTAGAACTTGCGCTTGCGGTCAATGCGGACATGCAGAAGGCTCTTGTTGTCGTACTCGAACTCGACCCAGCTTCCGCGATACGGAATGATTTTGCCGAGGTAGTAGCCTTGAGCCGCAACGCGCTCAAAGAAAACGCCCGGCGAGCGGTGCAATTGGCTGACGATCACGCGCTCGGTACCGTTGATGATGAACGTCCCGTTTTCGGTCATCAGCGGGATTTCGCCGAAGAAGACTTCCTGCTCTTTAATGTCGCGGACAGTCTTATTGCCGGTCTCGTCTTTGTCGAAAACCGTGAGGCGGATGGTAACTTTCAGTGGCGCGGCGTAGGTCATGCCGCGCTCTTCGCACTCCGGCACGTCGTACTTGAGCTGCAGGCCTACGGGGTCGCCGCAACGATTACAAAAAGTGACAATGTTCTTGTTGAAGGTTCCGCACTGCTCGCAAAGGACATCGCCCGCATGGAACGGATTCGTCCGGATGGTCGCGCCGCAATGGCGACAGACGGTCCGGAGGTGATTCAAACCCTTGAGCGAACCGCACTTGCATTCCCAATTGCCGATGGAATAGTCGACAAACGCGAGCTCACTGAGACCACGGAAGTCGGTGATAGGAAAGACAGAGCGGAACACGCTCTGAAGACCGATATCGTCCCGCTCATCAGGCAAGAGGTCCATCTGCAAAAAACGCTCATAGGAGCGCTTCTGGACTTCGATGAGGTTCGGGATGGGAACCGTCGTATGAATCTTCGAAAAATCGACTCGCTCCGGTAAAGCCGGTGTTGGCGACTCAGGCATTTTTCTTGCTCCTCACTAGTCAGCTTCTATCGCTGGCGCGAACGCGCGTTCAAAAAAAAACAGTTGCCGCGGCTGGGCAAATTTGCCATTGTTTCACCTGAGACGATTGCGAACATGCTTTTAAGCATGCGAAGTCCCCCCATCCTGGGCGAGCTCATGCGGGCGCATGACTTCGTAGGGCCAAGGAAGGAGGGATCGACAATTTGGGTTCGTTTCGCAACTGACGGCAAGGAAGCAGACAAAGACGCCCGAAAGGGGACACACCGCGCCATTATCAACTGAAGGTTAACAGAAGACTCACAGGCGCGTCAAACGGCAGGGGCGCGCTGGACGACCTGGGAAATCCTCAAACAGCAGAAAGCGGGCCAGTCGTCGACCTCTTTGCCGGAGTCCGGCGAAGAGGAATCAACTGGCCCGCCGCCGAATCTTAACGACCGGCTGATGGCAAGACGCGGAAGCTACTTCACTTCCACGGTCGCGCCGGCGTCGACGAACTTCTTCTGGATGGTGGCAGCTTCTTCCTTGCTGATACCTTCCTTGATGGGCTTAGGCGCGCCATCAACCAGGTCCTTGGCTTCCTTGAGACCGAGACTGGTGACTTCACGCACCACCTTGATCACGTTGATCTTGTTGGCACCCGCAGCCGCGAGGATCACCGTAAACTCGGTCTTTTCCTCAGCGGCCGGAGCAGCAGCAGCAGCGCCAGCGGCAGGAGCCGCCGCGACAGCAGCCGCCGCCGAAACGCCCAACTTCTCTTCAAGCAACTTAACGAGCTGGGACGCCTCGAGGAGCGTCAAGCCCTGAATGTTTTCTGCAATCGCGTTGATGTCCGCCATTTCCCTATACCTTCCTTCGTAATCTTTAGCGCTTCAGTTCAGCTAGGCCAAACTTAAGCTTGAAACTTGTTTTCTTTGACGCCCTGATCGACCACAACGGCCAGATTGCGTCCCACGGCGTTGGTGACCGTCACCAACTGCTGCGCCGGAGCCTGGATGCACCAGAGCAACTTCGCGTAAATCTCTTCCTTGGAGGGAAGGTTCGCCAACTCATTGACCGCTTTGATGTCAATGACCCGGCCTTCCACCACACCAGCCTTAAAGGTAAAGGCGGGATTATCCTTGGCATACTTGGTCAGCGTCTTTGCCAGCGCGACCACGTCGCCCTGGGTCCACGCTACGGAGTTCATCCCGACCAACCCCTTGAGGGCGGGAGCATGATCCAAACCTTCACTTGCCTTCTCTGCGATCGTGTTCTTGACAACCTGGTAGTCGCCGCCCACTTCCTTAATCGCCTTACGAAGAGCAAAATCCTGAGCCACGGTTAGCTTATTGAAGCTCGTAACGAACAGGTTGCGCGTCGCTTCCAGCTCCGCGCGTAAAGCATCCAGTTCCTGTTTTTTCTGATTCTTGTCTTTCATGGTTGCTCCTAATCGCCGGGGAACTTATGCCTTGGCGGCGACCGCAAAGGGCGCCGGATCGAGCGCCACACCGGGGCCCATGGTCGAGCAGACGGTGATGGATCTTACGTACTTGCCCTTAGCCGCGGCGGGCTTCGCACGGACCACAGCATTGATCAGGGTCTCGGCGTTTTGCAACAACTTATCAGTGTCGAAGCCGGTCTTGCCCACGGGAGCGTGGATCACGCCCGTCTTATCGACGCGAAATTCAACCTTACCGGCCTTAGCTTCTCGTACCGCATTCGCCACGTCGGTCGTAACCGTGCCGGTTTTGGGATTCGGCATTAAGCCACGAGGACCGAGGAGTTTACCCAAGCGAGCCATTCCGCGCATCATGTCCGGCGTCGCCACGATCACGTCGTAATCGAGCCAATTCTCCTTGAGAATCTTCTCGATAATCTCATCGCCACCGAAGAAATCGGCCCCGGCATCTTCGGCCGCCTTGATTTTTTCGCCAGAAGCAATCACCAGCACGCGAACCGCTTTACCCAAACCGTTAGGCAGGACAATCGTGCCGCGGACCATCTGGTCAGCTTGCTTGGGGTCAACACCGAGGCGCATGTGCACCTCCACGGTCTCGTTGAACTTGGTGAATTTGATCTTTTGAATCAGCGGCACAGCTTCGGCGAGTCCGTAAAGGCGCGCTTCTACCTGTTTAGCCGCAGCAGTGTATTTTTTGCCTGGTTTATTTGCCATATAGTGACTGGTCCAAACGATCCTTTTGGGCGCGAAGCAGGTGCTCGCAACTTGGAGGATCTCCCAAATCTGAGGGATCGAACAGCTTTTACGGTAGCAAACTGCTGTGGCCCTGTGCAAGTCGTGAGGATAATCGGATGACTGGGCAACCAGTCAGTGGAGTCTTGCGGCAACTTCCTCAGACGGTTGAAAGAGCCTCAGCGCCTCGCGCTCGGTGGTTCGAGTCCTCAAAATGAGCGTTTCGGCGCTCGAGGGCCCCACCGAGGTAGAGAGGAACGCCGTAAAAACGCAGTGGAGGTAAGCGGCTTCCTGGTGCAGATTGAAGAGGTAAAAAAGACCTCTTGTGGCGGCTAGCGCGCGACGCTGGTCTCCAAACGGTTTGCGAACTCCAGCACGTAGCGCTGCATCTTCCACTGGCGACGGCTCATACCGAGCGACTTCGCTTCCCCTAGGGATTTCTCTCCGGTCCATCCGCGGTGCTTCATGCGAAAGCAGGCGACGACGGTACCGGTTCGGTCCTTGCCAAGCTTGCAATGCACGAACATCGGATGCCCGCTGGCTTGGGCAGCTTCGATTTCGGCTAGCCGCTCGCTGGATATGCCCATCCGAAGGCGTCCGGTAGCCACGCAGGGGGATGCGGATAAACTTCACCCCGAACTCTCCACCAGCTTGCGCTCGCGTTCCATCCGGTCACCGGTACTGCGCAAACTGATGACGGTTCTCACGCCCATTTGGGCCAGCATGGCAAACTGGTGGTCCTTCGGCTGGGCGCCGCGATAGAAGCCGGGCTCAACTTCAAAAAAATGCGGCAGGTCCGGGCGATTCGCCGCGTAGGCCAAGATGTTTCCGAGAAGCAAGAAAGGCGGAGACGAAGGCCGCAGGGTGCATTCCAGGATAGATGCAGGTGAAGGCGATACTGTTCCAACGTGGAGCGTGGCCTTAACCACGCTCCACGAAAATAGCGCCTTAAGCGGTTGAAGGTCTCAGCAGCCGATAGCCAAATAGCAGCAGCATCGCTCCCACTACTGACATGATGAAACCCGCCGGTTCGCCATTCGCGTACAATCCCAGAATTTGGCCCAGGTAAGACGCCACGACCGAGCCCACGATTCCGATGATCGTGGTGATGATGAAGCCACCCGGGTCGCGGCCGGGCATGAGCAATTTCGCCACGATACCAATCAAAAGTCCAATGATAATGCTGTAGATCACAGTTTTCTCTCCTTCTCCGCGCACAACTCAATCGCAGAACTGAACGTCTATTCGGGACGGTGCAATTTCTGCGCTGTAATCCTTGCAAGCACGTGGAAGACCAAAGGACTGGAGCCAACTAGCGCAACTCAAGCACCGGGTCAGGTCCGGAGTCTTTCGGCGTCTCGAAGACCTTCAGGATCTCCCGTTTCGGGACGGAAGCAATGACGATCTTGTCAGAATCTTGAATCCCAAGGTAAGCGAGTTGGCCGTCGGACGAGAGGGTGAGTGAAAGAGGGTTGCCCGGCAGGGCCACGGCCTTCAACTGTTTGAGCGTGCCGACATCGGCAAAGCCAAGCAGTTTCCCGGCCTGCATATTGTAGACGAGCGTTTTTTCGTCGGGCGTGAGGGAAACACGACCCGGCCCAGGGCCGGTCGCAATTCGCCCAGCCAGCGTGTGCGTGGCGGTATCGAGGACGGCAATCGCGTTCCCAACGGAAACGGTGACGTAGATGCGACGGCCATCGCGGGTGATGGCGGCACCCTGGGGATTCTCGCCTACGGCAATCGTCTTCACCTTGCCGCTCGCCAAATGCAGGACGCCAACCGTCCCGGAGCCTGAGTTGCTGACATAGGCATACTCGGACTTGCGGTCGAGCAACACCATGTGTGGTTTCGTGCCGCCAGTGTCATAGCGGCGAATCACCTTGCGGGCGATTGGGTCGACAAGAAGCAGTCCACTGGGATTTTCCACGGTGACGACCAGTTGACCGGTTTGAGGGACAACGTCCATACCGTGCGGGCGCCGATTGGCTCCCAAATCAATCGTGGCCGTTCTGCGCCGAGTCGCGACGTCGATAACCGAGATGGTGTTGCCGCCCGGGCCAGTTTCGGTCATCCAGAGGATGCCGTTGTCACTGACGTAAAGTGTGCGGCGATCAGGAGAAAAGACGATCTCATGCGGAGTACGACCAACCGGAACGCCGGCCAAGCGTTGGCCGGCACGTGTGTAGAAGCCAACGGCGGAGGCTTTTTTCTCGACGACGACAAGGTCCTGCCCAAAGACGAGAGCGAGGGCGGAAGCTGCAAGCAGAATCTTCATGCAGGCATCATATGCCGATTGGCGGGTTACATGGAGCGGAGGCCTTGTCAGATTCGCGGGCGAACGCGTCAATCGAAGGGAGCATTTGCGTCTCCGCCGCCGCAATCGGGAAGCCGACCACGAGTCGGGCACCTGTTGAATCCCGGCTCGGCAAGTACTTGACCTTGCTGCTCGCCGCGAGGAGTTTGCCATTCGTGTCCTGCGTGTTCGCTAAGATCAGGGCAGTGCCGCAACCACCCGGTTACGTCATCGGCGCCATTGACCTGCAAGGCAAGTTCAAGCCGGGGGGGTATCACCTATGTGCGGAATTCCACATCCCAGTCCAACCAAGGCCGAACGCCGCCATCAATGTAGCCGGTGAAGTGGCCCCGGCTTCCGCCTTGCGTTTCCAGAGCGTTAAACCCAGCGCATTCGGACTCGCGAAAATGAACGGTCTGTGGGGAAAAGGAGGTGAGTGCCGCGGTAACACTCATGCGTCCCGCGGAAAGGAAGTTCGGCGGGAACCAGGCAACGACACGATAGCTCCCAGCCGGGCGGGGTCGCGCATGCGAAGGCGTGGGCGCGTCGGTCGTCCAGCAGATCGGCCCCCATTCGTTGTTTAACACTAGCGAAGGGAAGACAGTCATCCCCGAACGGAGTAGATCGAACTCCATCTCGATCCCGAATTCCTGGCCAATATCCACCTGCGGCAGAGAGTCGCCATTCCTGGAACGAATTCGGATTAGGCGTAACCGCGCAACGTCATCGCCAGGAGCATGCGCTGGATCGGGATACCGCAGTTCCCCAGAATCACCGCCGGACATGGCCAGATACTGGGCAGCGACCTCGCGAACCGGCCCCGATGCCATCAGACGGCCATTGTCCAAAAGTAGTGCGCGGTTGCACAAACGAAGAATGGCGTGGATGTCGTGCGAAACGAACAGCACGGTTTGCCCATTGCGCCCCACCTGTTCAACCCGATCGACGCACTTACGTTGAAAGTCAGCATCTCCCACGGCGAGGACTTCGTCCATGAGCAGGATCTCCGGCTCAACGTGTGCGGCAACGGCAAACGCGAGGCGCATGTACATCCCTGAGGAGTAATGCTTCACGGGTTCGTCCAGGTGTTCCGCGAATCCGGCAAAGTCCACAATTGCGTCAAACTTTTGGGCAATCTCGTTGCGGTCCATGCCCAGAATGGCGGCGTTCAGGAAGATGTTCTCGCGCCCCGTTAACTCGGGATGAAAACCGCTCCCGACCTCCAGCAGACTGCCGATGCGGCCCCGTAGTTCGATTCGTCCGCGGGTCGGGCGGAGGATTCTGGCCAGGATCTTGAGCAGCGTAGACTTGCCAGCGCCATTTCGGCCAATCACGCCGATAATCTCTCCGGGTTCAGCTTCGAAGCTGATGTTGTCGAGCGCGGTGAACCGCCGACGACCGGCAGGAGAAGCGAGATCAAACTCCTTGGTGACACCCTGCACGGAGATGGATTTCATGTTCGTTCCGCCAGGTCGGCCTCAACTTTGCGAAACAACCAGGCTGCTACATAAATCAGGCCGCCACCGGCAATTGCCGAAATCGCCTCGCCGGTCCAATCGACTGAAGAGCCGAGCAAGCTGCCACGAAACCCTTCGACAATGCCCGTCATCGGGTTGAGCCACATCAGCCAACGGAGGGATGACGGAACCATCGAGAGAGGATATAGCACGGGCGTGGCATACATCGCCACTTGAATCAGGAACGGCACCAGCGGCTTCAGGTCGCGGTAGAGAACATTCAACGATGCGGCAGCGAGTCCGAAGGCTGCCGCCACCAGAGTCGTCACCAGGATCAACGGCGGAAACAGAAACATTCCCAGCCTCGGCGGATAGCCGTTCCACCAACAGAGCGCGATTAACACGCAGGAGGAGACCAGTAAATCCAACAGGCAAGCACTGACTGCGGCCGCGGGCAGAATGGCCCGCGGGAAATACACCTTATTCAACAGACCAAAGTTATTGACGAAGGTGACGGCTGAGTAGTTGGCGGCGCTCGAGAAGAAACTCCATGGAACCAAGCCGGCAAGGACGAAGAGCCAGTAGGGGCCCGGACCGACTTCGGGCCGCATGACGCCGGAAAGCACCGCGCCAAAGATCACCATCGGCAGTAAAGGTTGAACAAGCGCCCACATTACGCCACGCCAGGTCTTGCGATAACGAAGGCGAATATCTCGAATTGTGAGGAAGTAGAACAGGGTCCAGTGGCGCCGATACTCGAAGATCGAAGAACCGCTTCCTCCGGACGCATCAATTACGGTCAACGCACCGGACGGCAGATCTCCCGGAGCGAACGCACGCCAGAGGCGATAGAGCAAGTAACGAAAAAAGCCGAACGGCGAGTAGCCCATCTGGCGGGACCATGCAACGCGGCGGTAGTCAGCGTGGATTCGCTCCAAGCGTCGCCGCAGCGCGCCCCGTGAATTGCGGCGCACCGGCAGGGCTGGAATCGCCAGTCCTTCGTCCCGCAGCACGGTCAAGCGCTGCTCAGCCAGGGGCGCATCCTTCGCAAGCTCGAAAAGTCGCGGCCAGTCGACGCTTCGGTTTCTGAGCAAAATCGCCGCGTCGCACTGCCAAATGAGCGAATCGGCATCGCGCGTCAAGGCATCCAGGAGCAGTTCCTCGGTCGCCAACACGGATATCGCGGTTCCGTGGAGGTCGTGGGGTTGAGTCGATGGCGCCGTCTCGTTCTCGGCAGCCCGTTCCGGGGAAACAGCTCGAATCCGCCACCTCAGAAACAAGGCTGTCTCGGAAGCCGCACGGAACCATAGGCCTTCATGGGTATCCAACGCATGACCCGTCGGTTCAGGCATGCCATCTTCCAAGTGCCACCCGGAAGCCTCGAGCACCTGCTTGGCCAACATCGCCTGATGACGGCTCACCACGATGTCGATGGACTGGATCGGGCGCACCGACCGTTCCTCCAGATACAACAAGGACCAAGCTGCGCAACCGGCGACCGCGAAGGGAGCGACGCCGGCTTCCGAAAGCTGGTTCCAGGCGGTGATCAGTTCGCGGTAGCGCAACTGGTTCTGCGCCCAAGCACGCTTGCAGATACCCAGAATTCGCTCCCGATCCGGATCCCTCTGCGAGTCCCGAACCAACCAGGAAGGGAGCCGCCCAGCCAGCAGCGGAAGTGCGGAGAGCGAGGCAGAATCCAAGTCATCCAGGATGGTCTCTGCCCGCCATTGACGCCATGACTGCTCCCCGCGTGACAGATCCAACAAAAGGGAATTCACGAGGGACGAAGCTGACGGAGGCATGTTCCCCTTACCGATCAATTTGCTTCGCTTGCCGGCGCCGGTCCAGCAATTGCTTGATCGCCGGAAGGTACAGTCGACGGAGGTGCTGGTGGGTGCGCTGATAGTTTGTCGTGTGAATACGGCGATGGAGCACTGTGCCTGGCAGCATGTGCGTTCGTGACTGAAGGATCATGGCCCGTCCGTACCAATCGACAAAGTCGCCCATTTCGCGTTCTTCTGAGAACGGTCCCACCGCGAGGAAGGAACTGCGCCTCGCAAGCATAGCCCCCTGCAGCAGGCCAGGCAACGGATGAAGAGGGACCGGTAGCCGTCGCCGCTCCTCTTCATCCAACTCCGTGCTGAAGAAGTTCTGGATGTGTCCGAAGACCAGGTCAAGCTCCGGATCGGCGCGGAAGCAGTCCATCTGATGTTCAATCTTCGCAGGGTCCCAAAGATCGTCGTGATCGAGGAAGCTGAGGAATGATCCCGTGGAAGCCTTCACGCCTCGGTTGCGCGCCGCGGGGTGACCACGCTGCTCCTGCCGGATCAACACCGCCTGAGGCGCAACCTCGGCAACCAGGTGCGCCGTCAAGTCACTGGAGCCATCGTCCACAACGATGACCTCAAGCGATCGATAGCTCTGGGAGAGGACGCTTTCGAGCGTCTCACCAATGTGCCTTCGTCCGTTAAATGTCGGAATGATCACGCTGACGAGAGGTTCCATCTCAGGCCAGTTCCAACTTACTGTCGGAAAAGTTCCGAATGTCCCCGATATAGGAATCGAATTGAAAGCGGCGAGGCGCGGTAGGCGCAACGATGCCAGACCGGATGCGCTCGATCCGTCGCAAAAGCACGGCCATATTGGCCTGCTGGTTCTTACCTCGCGTCATGTTCCCCGCATGCCGTCGATAGAGAAACGACACTTCGTCGACACAATGTTTTGCCACGTCTTTTTCCCAGCAGCGGAACATCAAGTCGTAATCTTCTCCCATTTTCATTCTTTCGTCAAAACCGCCGCATTGCTCAAGGATGGGACGCCGAAAGAGGCAGGAACCGAGATAGGGCATTCGATAGCGTCCGGACATTGCCCGGCGTCCGTCGGGTAGCAGCACAAACTGCCGCATCAACCCCTGCGCGATGCCCGCGTCGGGGTCATCCCGGAGGGCGGCAGAGAGCCGCTGTAAATGCCCCTCGACCCACAGGTCATCAATGTCCAGGAAGGCAATCATTTCCGCGGAGGCGCGCTGGAGACCCAGGTTTCGCGCGGCGGCCGGCCCCTGCTGTGCTTGCTTTAGATAATGCACCGGATAACCAAGCAGGCGAACCCGCTCCGGCAAATCATCGGTGGAACCGTCATCAACGATGATCACTTCCAGATGAGGCCAACCTTGCTGTAGGATCGAATCCAGGGCGCTCTGGTAAAACTGAGCGCCGTTATGCACGGGAACAATGACGCTGATCAGGTCAGAGCACATAGCGTTCCTACCACTCGAGTGCTTCTTTGAGCCCCTCGTCAAACGGGCCGACGGTGCGTCCGATATAGTCGGGGAAACTAACCCGACGGGCCTGGATGATTGCCGGGTCTACTAAATGGGCGCGCATACGATCCAGGCGGCGCTTATAAACCTGCACGGCCCCTAACTCGACGGTGGATTTCCCGTTGGTCATGTTGTGATCATGTCGTTGATAGAGCAGGGCAACCGCCGGAACATCGATCTTTCGAATACCCTGCTCCCAGCAACGGATGATCAGATCAAAGTCCTCGCCGAAGCGCAGACTCTCATCGAGTAAGCCGCACTGATCAAAGACTTGTCGCCGAAACAGCGAGGCGCCGAGATTCACGAAGCGATACGATTCAGAACAGTAGTAGAGCTTGTCATCTGCAGCGGTGAAGAACTTGCGGATCAGCCCCTGGGCGATACCTGCGTCGGGGTGCTCGTCCAGAACGGCCGCCAAGCGATGCAGGGTGCCTCGTGCCCAAAGGTCATCGAGATCAAGGAAGGCGAAATAGTCCGCCGCAGAACTGCGAATAGCGAGATTTCGAGCGGCAGCTGGACCGCGATGGTCCTGCTGAAGATAGCGCAAAGACATTGGCGCGTTTCGCGTCAGAAAAGACAAACCGTCAGCAGACTGTTCGTCGTCGGAACCATCGTCAACCAGGATGATCTCCAAGTTGTCGTATTCCTGTGCCTCTATCGATTGAAGCCATTGCGGATAAAAGCGAGCCGCATTCAGCGCAGGGGCCACAACTGCAATCCTGGACTTACTCCTAGTTCCGTGCACCGGCCGTCACTCCGCATTGATCCGTCACCCCAAGCGTGCGCAGAAGTTCCGCAATCTTCTCGGGAATTTGCTCCAAACCAGTTCCCAGCAGCAGTTGGTAGCAGGGGATGCCTCGCGCCAGCCTTCCGAGGAACTCAAGATCCTGCTTTCCGCTGGCGGGCAATTGCGCAAGCGAGCTTGGCGCAATTGCCATCATCGCCTGTCTTGCTGAACACGGGACGATTTTCGTCTCCGCACCATGCGTAATCATCGGAACAAGTACCGCGCGCAGCGGGAAGTGATCGATTAACTGTTCCGTTTTGTAGTCGGCCAGTGAAATCGCAACCTTCTCTCCAGGTTCCCGCTCTTCATTTACGACGTGGCGGCTCATCGCCGGAAACGACTTCAGGTCGCCCATACTCACCAGCTTCGCGGTGCAATACAAACTATGGGCATCGTACCCCCCGGCGGAGTTGTCCCGGAGAATACAGTAATCATCTCCGGCGTAGTGCATACCGGCTTCAAGACAGCACAGGGCACTAGTAGATTTCCCTGATCCACCCTTGCCGACGAGCAGTACGCCACCGTTCGGATACCCGACGGCCGCACCATGAACAAAGTAGCGACCCTCGCTTCGCATCCAACTATGCAACAGGCTCCGAAACGGCGAACACTTCTCGTAATAAGGGAGAGGCGACGTGTCGCGTTTCCAGTAAAATGCCTTGTGACGCTCAAGGTCCACGAGGCTAAGTGTCTCCGTACCGGGATGGTAAGTTGCCGTCATGCTTTCCGAGTGGATATCGAGCAGTTCGCCTCGCGGTCCGGTATAGGAAAACCACCAGTTAGTCAACGCGAAAAGGTAAGCACGCAGCAGATGGTTTCGCGGTTCTTGCCCTCCGTCCCACATCATCACCGTCAGCCCGGCGGCGTCCGCTCCATCTGAGCCGACTTCTAGATGCGAAAGCGCCGGTGTCATCTCCGATAGCCAGCCGCCGCTAGACTTCAAGGAAACTGAAGTTCCGGCAATCTCGAAACGGCGACATGCTTCCCCATTCACCGAGGCAGACTCCTGAAAATAGGACTCCATGAGTTGCGCGAACGCCTTCACCCGCGTGCGCCATCCTCGTCCGGAACCGGATTCGGCTTCGCTTCAAGCGCGGCGGGCCAACCCTGTTCTCCGACTTCATGCACCGGATCGAGGAGGAACAAGCTCTGAAGATCGTGATAGGCCTCCAAGCTCGGAGCCTGAAAAGGCAACTTTGCTCCATTCACAGGCAGCCGCAGCGGATCGCGGGGCCGGCGAACCTCAACGGTGGTGATCAACTTCTCGGCCTCCAAGGCTGCCAGAAACGGGACCAACCCTTGCGAAATTTGGTCGACGCTGGCCGCATACTTGCTCTCCAGCGCTTCGCCAAGCTCATTCACGGTCGCTTCTTCGGTCAGCAACAAGAATGCATCGGCACCGGCCCCCTGCAAGCTATGGTACGCGCCGGTATCAAGGTGGATGGCAACCAATTCACCGTCGAACTGTTCGTAGATTACTGAGGGAGCATTCACTCGAAAGCATCGGCTGTCCATATTTGCCCCAGTATAAGGCAGGAACGTCGCTTAAGCCATCACCGAATCCACGTCTTAAGCCTAGGACTATTGGCTACTTTGGAATCCTCACTGACATCCTGCGGAGTACGCAGGTCGAAGACGAATTCGTGGCAAATCGGGCGCGGTAGTACGGTGAAAGATCGGGAGAAACGGCGCCATCCGGATGGCGTAAGCGCCTCAATGATCGCCTGATAACTACCAGGACCAGGTACAGTACTGAAAAAGGCATGGTCAATGCCAAACCTGAATCCCCTACCCGTTGAATCCGTAGCCGCAGGCTCGAGAGCGGCATCGCCAACCTGAGAGATGGCAACCTTTGCGAAACGGATGCTTTCCGGGGCCAGCGGCACCACGCTCACCAGATGAGACGGTCCTGAATGGGAGGCAACTTCGGCATCCGTCAGCCAACGGCCGGACTCCCGGAGGCTCTCGAACTGGGAGCAGGTAGAACACGGGATCTCAGGAGAAGGCGACTGTTTACCCAACAGCATCCCGCGAGCCTGTTCCATCCTCGGGCTGGCAACACTTCCAGCTAAGCCGTCAGCAAAGACATTGGCTCCGAAATCGCCCCAATAGTTCACGCAACAACCGAGTAACTTTCCGTCCCAGTTGACTACCGGGGCGCGCCATAGTTGGTAACAGATGTCTCGGGTATAGTCCACTCCTGTTTTGGCCTTGAACTCCTCGCGAGTAGAGCCGGTGAGGCCGGTCTGAATGGTGACTAACTCCGGGTTTGCCACCGGAGCGTACTGTGAGTCCCAGGACAAACGGGGGACAAATTCCATACCGCGTTCCTCAGCCATTCGCCGGGCTGTTTCCACCTCATCTTCGTTGTGACCAAACACGACAAATTGCCAGTAGAGCAAAGGAAAGCCTGACCGCAGTTCCCGCTTGTAATGCAGGATACGGTCAATGTTACGAAGGACCTGGTTGAGGTTGCCGTTGCGGCGGTACCTTGCATAACTATCCGCCGTTGCACCATCGATCGAACACGTCAGGCCGCGAACCCGGTAGCGCACAACGGCCTCCAGCGCGTCTTCGCGTGCGAAGTTAAGGTTCACTCCGTTGCTGCCGCTCACGACTACGTTGCGGCGGTACGCCGCTTCAAGCAACTCCGGCAGCCGCGGATTCAGGAACATCTCTCCGTAGTTAGAGAGTTCCACATGCTCAATCTCTGGATTTTCGTCCAGCAGCCGTTCAAAATCCTCCACCTTGAGATGACCCGATCCAAGAACCGGCTTAGTTCGGCCGTCGGCCGTAGGGCATAGTGGACAGGCTAGTTGGCAGTGCGAGGACGCATCGATCTGGACCGATCGCGGTGCGGCGGGGGTCACGCCACTAGCGTACTACAGCCTCGCTGCTGACCATCTCAAACATCGTCTCCGTACTTCAGGCGTCCCAGTTCACGGATACCTCGCCAGCGTTTGAGTCCCAGATCCTTCAATGAACTCGCTAAATTCCAGACCCGGCGGCCCAGTGGATCCACCTCGCCATCCAGTTTCTCTTCCATCGATCGCATGAAGGTTCGATACTCCCGCCAATTCGTCACCGCTCCGGCAAGAATCTGCTTGGCGGGCCGCGAGTGAGACAGGTAGAGCAGGTCCTTTCCAATCGGCCCACCGGATACCTGCTCGAAGAAAAGCTGCTGCAAATGTTCCGCCGATTGCCGTTCCGTTGGGGAAGCCAGGTCGCTCAACCGGCCTGCCACCTGCCGCACCTCCCGCTCATCGGCGAGCGACACCAGCACTTGGGTCAGCGCCAGCAAGGGAACGATGCTGGCAGATCGAGCCATGGAGTCGAGCACCGGATCCATGTCGCCATGGGTGGCGAGCCAGTGGCACGAAAGTTGGATGTCGAAAAGATCGCGGCAGATAAAATCGACGGCGAGGTTCTCACGAATCGAGTGGCGGGCGGTGAGGATCAGAGCGTCACCGACGCTCACCCCGCGGAAGCTACAACCGAAGAGGGTTAGTGAGTCGCTCCGGCTTAGAAGCAGGTCCGGTTTCATGCCGGTTAGACCGAGCGACCAATGCAGGTCGATCTCAAAACCTCCGGGCTCGGCCAAGGCGATCGCCTTGTTCCTGGAGAATCCGGGCGATCGATCCAGGAAATGATCCCAGCGGTCAAGGTCATAGCCGTCCGGCACAGTGAAGTTCAAACCAGACAGGCTCTCGACGGCGTCCCGAACGCGTTCAGGCGCCACAAGAATATCCGCATCCCGAATCGTCCTTTTGGCAGGAGTCGGATAGAGCCTCGCCATCGAGGCCAGCCCCTTAAACGCCAAGGCCGGAATCCCCGCCTGATCGAGGCGCTGCAGAGCAACAGCGCCCTTCTTCCCTCGCGAGGCGCACCGGGCGAAGGTCTCGATGAGCACCCGCTTGAATGCCTCTCGTTGCGTGACGGGAGGCTCTAAGCCGAGCGTCTCGATCCGTGCGGACAATTGCGGCACGACGTTCCACGTCTCCGCGGAGCGAAAGGCCCAGGCCCAGCCTTCGTCTACTGACAATTGAACGGCGGCGGCGCGTGCGGCGATGGGAGACCCAAAGAGGACCTTTACCAGACTTTCTCGCCACACCTTATTCAAGATTTCCCTCCGTCGTCCAGCAATCCATCGGTTCAGCCCCTAAAGCCGAGGGCCGCACATAAGGCATCAAGGCGATGCGCCCACGTGTTCCGGGCAGCAAACTCGAAGCGCGCGGCCAACGTTTCATTGGACGCCACTCCTTCCACTGCTTCTTTCAACAATTGGAACGATGATTCAATCGTCGTATAAGTGGCAATTAAGCCCAGGTTCTTCAGCGGCTCAGTCTCGGGAAGACTGGCGGCAACGACGGGCTTGCCGGCCGACAAGTACTCGTAAATCTTCACCGCGTTCATGCTGCGTGCCACCGGAATGTCCAGGAACGGCATGGTACAGACATCCATCTGCGCGAGATACTGCGCAAGTTTCTCCAAGGGTACCTGGGGGAAAACGTGCACGTTCGGGCGAATGCAGAAGCGTTTCCAATGCTGGACCGAGGCGGGTTTCGTGAAGCCCTCGCGGCCGATGTAGACGAAAGACCAGTTGGGGAAATGGTCGGCCGCCGCGTCCATCCAGTCCAAGTCCAACCACTCCGAGAATGCACCGAAGAAACCAATGACCGGGCGCGGCAGATGATCCAACAATCCGCAAGCCTCAGTCCGATGAAACAGTTCGAAATCCGTGCCGTTGGGAATCAGAATGGCATCCTCGCGCACCGGCCGAACTGCCTGGAAAAGGACTTGGCCCGAAACCAGCACTTTTGAACTGCTCTCCAATAAAGTCTTCTCGGATTCGCCCAGGTCGTGCCCTTGAAGCTTGGCGAACGCTTGCTGATCATCGAGACAGTCGTACACCATCGGCCACTGATATCTCCGCCGCAGACGGGTGACCAGCGGCTCCCACCGGGGGAAGTTCACCAACTGACAGGCGGCAGTGATTCCGTAGTCAGCTCGCAAAAAATCGAAACAGGCGACCATGGCGTCCAGAATGTCGGGGCGCCATTCCAACCGGTAGACCTCGCCCGCCAACGCGGGCAGCTGGACGTGAAAGAGATTCGGCTTCAGTTCCCGCACCAGGTTGTCAGGGCCGACACGTTCCGGCTGCCGGAGTTGCACATCCACCCAAAAGACACGATGCCCGCGCGCGGCTAGGCCTTCAGCGAAATGGTGTGGGCGCTGCGTCAGGGCCGTCCACTCAATAATGCTGAAGAGGAGGACGTCCGGCTTGTCGGGGCTCTGCCAGGCGGGCTCGATGGCCGCAGCGTGCTCCGCCATTCGGCTTCGGAGCCGGCCCAGTTCCTTGGCATCCGCGCGGGGCGCGGGCGGTCCGCTTAGAAGCCTGCGAGCTCGCCGAACCCGGTCATTCCGATCGACGATGAGGCGTGACTCCCAGTTGCCCTTTTTCACACCATCCAAAAACTGTTGACGCTGAGATTGCTGCCAGGCGTTACCAACCGGAAAACCAGCCATCACCCGCTCGACAGAAGCGCCGTCCGCCAACGTCGGGCGATCGGGAGTTCGCTCGCAGGTAACCCGGCAAACGTAGTGGGTCTTCACGGCATTCCGCAGTTGCAAGAAGAACGCCCAGCCGGCGAATCCTCCGAAGTCGGCATTGAACGATAGGGCAACAGCATCGCGCCGATGCAGCCAACACAGCATTGGCGCCCAGTCTCCCAGTTCAATACCGGGTTCCGCATCCGGGAACGTTACGGGGCTGCGTCGGCCTAAAGCTTGGCCGTCCAAGCCTGGTGTCACCACGCTCCAGGCGGAGTAAACCGCATCGGCACCGCGCATCGCGATGGCGTTCAGCAGCACTTCCAGGTGAAACGGATAAAAGATATCGGCCGCGGCGAGGTAAGCGAGTTCGGTACCAGATGCGGCCGCCGTGCCCGCATTCAATCGATGAGCGAGACTGTCCCGTTCGGTTGGCACCGAGATGGCTGTCAACCGCAACCGAACCGAGAATTCATCCAACAGGTGCGACAGGTCTGAACCGCTTACACTCACTACCACCGTTTCGAAACCTTGAACCGTTTGGTTGGCCAGACTCGCCAGCGTATCCCGCAAACCATGCTCTCTACCCGGAGTAACCGGCACGATCACGCTCACCGTTGGGGCGGAACCGGCTCCAGGGACGGCAGGCCGGATTGCGCGAGACCAGCGGCTCGCCCGGGCCCCGAACTTGGCTTGGTTGATGGCCAAGTGCTCACCATGATTCAGGCGGTTGACGTCAAACGTACGGCTCTGCGTGTGAAAGACGAAAGCACTTTGCACCACGGCCATTCGAAAACCTGCCAGACGAGTACGCAGACAGAAATCGTCGTCCTCGAAGTTCCCGGTGAGAAAGGCTTCATCGAGTCCGGCCAACTGATCCCACAGCGTCCGCCGCACCATGACACAGAAGAAGACCAACCGCTGTGGCTCAGACATTACTTCCACGCGGCCCCGAATCGACTCGGCATAGCGCCCGGCATCTTCGGGCTTCAGAAGTTCCGCCGCGGGATCGCATTGCAAGTCGTGTCCGCAGCGGTTCGTGACGGGACTGACGATGCCCAAGGACGGATCACGTTCTAACGCGCCCACCAGCAGGTCCAACCAGCCGTCGGTCACCAGGGTGTCACTGTTGAGGAGCACCAGGTAGTCGGATTGGGCTACCCTGGCGCCCTCATTCATGGCTCGCGCAAAACCGAGGGGCTCGTCGAAACGTAGCGTCTTGAAGTTTGCACCGCGTTGCTGATGTTCCACCGTCAACCACTCCGCCACTTCGAGGGCTGAGCCGTTGTCAACGACGATCACCTCGAAAGCCACTGAGGTGCGGCAGCGATAGATGCTCTCGATGCACTGGCGGACATCGTCGAGCGCGTTGTAGACCGGCACCACAATGCTGACGCCGGTCACGAACCTGTCGTCCTTCGGCGCAACATTTCTCCGACCAACCCGTGAAGCCGCCGCGTATCGGCCGTCATCCGCTCACGTAAGGCCAACTCGAGTTCCTCGCGGCGCTTCAACAGCGCGATGAGCGTTGCCGCCATTCCGTGCAGACCCACTTTTGCCAGTTCAACTTCGTAGGTATCAATGAGACGCTGCTTGGCCGCATACTCGGAACTCGTCAGGGACAAGCCGCTCGCCGTCTTGCGGAAATAGAGGAGATATTCGGGCAGCACGTCCACCCGGAAGCCCGCCATCAGCAGGCGAATCTGCAGTTCCCAGTCTTCATGCGCGGCACCATGGACCGTTCGATAGCCGCCGATGGCTTCGAAGGCGCTCCGCCGGATGAGGATCATGGACGGCCCGAGCACCATCGGGTTCACCAAGCCGCTGACCAGGTCCGGTCCCAGCGGCAGGTACCTGGCCAGTATTGGCGCAGTATCGAGGTCCAGCGGCACCTCGTCGCCCACCATCAGCCCACCGGCCACCAGGCAGTCGTCGCCCGAAAGAGTGATCGCCTCGAGCATTCTCTCGATGGCGTGCGGAGCCGGAATGTCGTCCGCATCGATGAAGAACAGGTAGTCCGCCTTCGATAGGCTCGCGGCGCGATTCCTCGCCGCATCGACGAAGGAGTTCGCCTGCGTCACGAAGGTCCATCCTCGTTCGCCATAGCGGGCTCGCAATTGATCGAACGTTGCTTTCTGCGCCGCCTCCGAACCGTCGTCGACGGCAATCAGCCCGAAGTCGCCCCGCGTCTGATTCTCCAGGGCGGTGAGCAAATGCGGAAAGTAGGTGGCCTTATTGAAATAGGGAATACAGATATCGACGGTCGCCGGCGCCTTGACTGCTGCCGGGGGAGTCGCGCGCCGGAGCGCCTGCCGATGGAACTCCAGCCAGCGGGCATTGGCCGCGGCGGCATCATAAACCGGCAGACCTGCAGCCAGCGATGGATCAGCGAGGCGTTCACGAAGCTTGGCCGCCAAGCTCGCCGGATACGGGGCGAAAAGGTGATCCGTCCCGCGCCCATCCAACACCTCAGGAACGCCTCCCCCGTTTGAACAAATTAGGTTGATCCCCGGAATGGAGCAGGCTTCGATCACCGCGTAGGGGAAATTCTCCGCCGGGCTTGGCACCACGACCAGCGAATCGGCGGTGTGCTGAGCCAGGTAGACTTGCGCTTCATCACTGTTGAAGCTCCCGTGGTGCAGGATCGGGATGTCGAGCGCCGCCAGTTCACGGCGCACTTTTTCCACGCTGCCGGCCTCTTGCTCCTCCCCCAAGAGAATGATCTCGCCCACGCCCTGAAGCGCGGAAGGTGACTGCTCGAATAGGATCCGCAGGGCGGAAACGAAGAGCGAGAAACCTTTGCGCGTCTCCAGCCGACCAAAGAAGACCAGGCGCCTGGTTTCGCCGGACGGCACGCTGGCGGGCGAGATGGGCCGCTCGGGGGTGAGCATCGGCAAGCCGAGCACCAAAGGTTCCCTACCGAAGTCCCACCCGTGGCTCCGAAGCCAAGTGGCCATATAGCGGCTGGGCGAGACCACGAAGTCACTGTGCCGGGCCGAGTAGCGCTCAATGTAGTTGAGGTCCAAATCCTCCGGTATGTCCGGATTTCTTTGGTTTCCCGTACGAACCCAAGCTGAGGGCCCATGGAGCACGGTAACCAGCACCGGCATCCGCGCCGCGGAGAATCGCTTCAAGCGGGCGGTACGGAAGGCGACGTTTGCCCAGTCCTGAAAGTAGGCAATGTCGAAATCGGCCAGGTGCGGAGCGACCAGTTCTGAGAGACGGTCCGCCCAGGGCTGCGACCAGCGGTCCGGACTGGGCTCGGCATTATGGAACTCGAGGATCTCAATGCCCCAGTCCGCGAACTTCCGCCGCCAAGGTTCATCAATCTGTACGGGAAACGTTTCCTGGCGGGTGAGGATGATGGTGACTTCGTCACCCGAGTCTCGCAGCAAGCGCGCAAAATGAGTGACAAAAGCGCCCACTCCGCCGGCTCGCCCGCGGATCGTTTGGACATCGTGGCTAACCAGGGCGACTTTCGACATCGGAGAGCGGAAGCGATCTTCCTGAGGATAACAAAGCGGTTGCCCCAGGACGCCAATCGTTGTTTTGGATTTGCCCGCATGAACCAAGGGCCGAGGTCCCCCGCCGGGGAAACCTGCCTGGGCGAGGGTGCAGTGCCTGAACTGGCATAAGTCGGGTGGAGGGTGACTCAAGTAATTGCTGGCCGACACGAAGGAACGAACGCGCCGAACGCGACCGACACGCCGGAGTTGGGCCGGTGATGCGTCTTCCGCGGAACGGAAAATGGAGGCCGCGGGGGAAACTGAATTTCGGTTGTCAAAGAGTCTCTGGCACTCAATCCTCTCTGGGCACCATCCGGTGACGCATTTTTTCGAGGTTCTCCCGGGTATTCCCGGGTTTTTCTTGGGTTCCGTTTGAGGCGTAAGTCGATTTGATTCAAGCAAATGCTCAGGTTCGTTTTCGGAAAAAGTTTTCTCAGGTTGGGCTGCGGATGGGGCGGTCCGGGTAGGCGAGGGAGACGGGAGCGGGATTGATCCAGCCGCGATAGTCGTTGAGGCCGGCGTGGACAGCGGCCATGACCGCGCGATGCGCTTCGGGGAAGGATTTGAGCGCGCTTTGGATAGCGTGATTGATGATGGGCCAGAGTTCTTCCTCTTTGGGCGCGTAGGTGGGATCGGCTGGCACGAGGATGACTTGATGGTCTCCGGGTTGCTGGGCTTGGCGTTCTTTGGCGAGCGCCGCTTCGTGAGCTATCTGCTGGGCGGCGAGTTCGGCCGCCGGGAGCAGGGTCCAATGAAGGTCGGACTCGAAGTCGGCGTCGAGGAATGAGTCGTAGTCGATGTCACGGTAAGTTTGCATGGAATCCTCCGAGGATGAGAGTAACATCGGCTTACTCGTACTTGATAGGGGATTGGCGATTAAGTCGTTTGGAGTGTGCGGGGTGGGAGCTTTCAATTTGATGGGAACGGTCTTATCGGTTTCGAGCGGGCGGGCCGGGGGCCCACCCCACAAAGGATGCCCAAGAGCAGTTGGTGGCGGAGTTGGTGGTGCCGGACACTCCGGCTAGTTTATGTGGCGGAATCGGATTCGCGATGATGCGCATTAGAAGAGCCGTGTCGTGGCCGAAGGCCGTGAGCTGATGCCGCCACGCGTGGCGTCAAGGCGCAGGCAGGTCTGAATGAGACAGGGAAATTCTTTCACGTTTCGGAATCGCGATGTTTCAACGCGGGAATTCCCTCGTGCGTGCCAGGCAGTGGGTGCCAGGCAGTGGGTGCCAGGCAGTGGGTGCCCCGTGGGTGCCAGGCGGTGGGCGAAGGATACCCACATTGCAGAGCGGTTCCATTGGCGATAATGTCTTGCATGCGATCGTTCGTGGGATATATGGTGGCGGGCGTGATCGCCGCCCGGGCGGCCGGCCCGCCGGTAGCCGAGATCTCGAATTCCAAGATCACGGCCTCGGTCTACCTGCCGGATCCGGTGAACGGCTTTTACCAGGGGACGCGCTTTGATTGGTCCGGCGTCGTCCGCTCGATTGAGGCGAACGGCCATCGCTACTATGGACCGTGGTTCACCAAACGCAGCGACACCGTTCGCGATTTCATCTATGACGGTGAAGACATCGTCGCCGGGCCATGCAGTTCCACGATGGGTCCGGCCGATGAGTTCCGGCCGCTGGGATACGACGCCGCTGGGCCCGGTGCGACCTTCGTGAAGATCGGCGTCGGGACGCTGAAGCGTCCGGATGAGAAGCCCTACGACGCTTTCCGGCTCTATGCGATTGCGGATCACGGGAAGTGGTCGGTGAAGCGCAGGGACGATGCCATTGAGTTCCGCCAGATCCTGCGGGACGATTCGTCGGGCTACGCCTACGAGTACAGCAAAACGCTTCGCCTGGTGAAAGGCAAGAGTGAGATGGAACTCAGCCACCGCTTGAAGAACCTGGGAAAGAACCCAATCGAGACGCAAGTCTACAACCACAACTTCCTGGTTCTCGACGGCAAGGGTCCGCAAGCGGGGACCACGGTGACCCTGCCGTTCGCGATCCGTACGACGCGCAAGCCCGATCCGGCGCTCGCCGTGGTTGAAGGGAGCAAGGTGGTCTACCAGAAAACTCTCGCGGGAAAGGATGTGGTGTTCTTTCCCATCACCGGCTTTGGAGATTCCGTTTCGGATCACGAGATTCGCATCGAGAATCGCGCGCTGCAGGCGGGGATGAGCATCCGTGGGGACAAGCCGCTGGCGAGTATGAGTCTTTGGTCGATTCGCAGTAACGTCTCCGTCGAGCCCTTCGTGGCCGTGTCCGTCGCGCCGGGCAAAGAGTTCCGGTGGACGAACACTTACAGCTACTACGCGATTCCTTAGCCACCGATTTTGCCGCTGTTGCGGCACTGCTCACTTAGCACTGCTCACTTAACACGACTCACCCAAATGCTGATTCAAAGATCCAGTAACTCAGGCGGTGAACGAGGCTGGCGGCTGCGATGATTCGGGGGCTTGGCTGCTGATTTCCACTCCGGGGCCTTTCCGGGGACGGCCCAGGGGACGGGCGCGGAATTGGACGGCGAAGGTGCGTTCGAGAGCGTCGACGAAGGTATCGGAGCCGAGAGCCGCGTCGTGGCGGGTTGCTTGGCGGATCGCCGCGATTTCGCGGCGAGTGAGCGTGTTGAGGCTTTCTTGCCATTGGGCGGGCGCGATCCATCGTTGGTCGAACTCGACGGTGTCGAGCCACTCGGGTGCGGGTTCGAGGCCGAGATGGGTGCGTGCGGAGGACCACCGATGGTCCGCAGGGGCATGGACGATGCGGGCGCGGACGGGGTTGAGTTCGGCGTAGCGCAGGGCGGTGGCATAGTGGGCGTGGTCGAGGACGCAGGAGAAGAAGCGGTCCTGCCAGACGTGGCCACTGGTGCGCTGGGTGGCGTTTCGGTAAGTGGCGTAATGGCCATTGACGTCCATCATGAAAAGGGAGATGGCATCGGGGCGGTCACCGGTGGCGATCAGATGGAAGTGATTCGACATGATGACGTAGCCGGCGATGCGGACTTCACGTTCGGCACTATAGGTGTCCAGGAGACTCAGGAAATGTTCGCGGTCGGCGTCGGAGGTGAAGGTGCGCTGCTTGTTGTTGCCGCGTTGAGTGAGGTGTAGCCAATATCCGGGAGGGGCGAAACGAGGTTTGCGGGGCATTTGTGGGTCCACTGAATAGTGGATTTCCGTGGGCATTATTCTCAGTTATTTTCGCGCACCCAGCGGGTTCTGCGGGTTCAATTCGCCGTAAGTGGTTCGTATTGCGGGAGATGGCGCAAAACCTCTCCACCCCGTCGATGGCGCCGATTACCCGTCGATGGCGCCGATTACCCGCCAAAAGTTGACCGCCTGACGGCCCCCGTTTGCGCGCCATCCGCAACTACTATCGGGCTGACGGCGCGCGGCCTTGCCGCGCGGATGAAAATGCCGTTGTTGTCCGCAAAAATCCCGTCCGAGCATGCAAGAGCGGGCCAGTAACGATTCGTAACGTGCGATCCTGGGCAATCCATGTCGAGTTCCTTGAGCTTCCCCGCTGTTGTGCATTGCTTGCGGACCTTGTCTTTGGTTGCCGTTGACCTGGTCCGACTGGTTGCCCTCGCCGCACGTCCTCGCAAAACCCTACCACCCCGGAGGTGGTCCGGTTTCCCCGGTTTCCCGCGGAGGTGGTCCGGTTTCCCGGACTTAAATGGAGGGAGTAGCCGGGGGGCGGTTCTTCTCGGGAGTACTCTGGTCGGAAAATTGCGATGGCGGTGAGTTATGCGGAACATTTCGACGTAAACCGTTTGTAGTACGGAACTTGGCGCCAATGCTCTCCACCCCGTCGATGGCGCCGATTGCCCCTCAACGCAGTCCCCTCGAACGCAGTCCCATCGAATCCGAGGGATAGAACACGCGACTCACGGCGACTTTCCGCACGACGAAATCGGCAACTGTCTGATAGAAAGGCAGTTATCGCAAAACCGTACCACCCCGGAGGTGGTCCGGTTTCCCCCGGAGGTGGTCCGGTTTCCCCACCGGAGGTGGTCCGGTTTCCCCGCGGAGGTGGTCCGGTTTCCCCGGAGGTGGTCCGGTTTCCCGGTCAGATTCCAGGCGTCCGAGAGTCTTAGGAACCCGCGCCCTGCCAGGGCTCGCCCTTCAGTCTCGCAACCAACCGTTGCAGGACCAGGTCCCCGGCCCGCTTCGTATCGAACCTATCCAGGGCTTCTCCTGAGAGGATCAAGGGCAGATCCGAAGCAAATTCAGGCATGGCAAGCTTACTGAGGAGATTCTCTTCAAACTGCGCCCGCGAAACCGCATGGCCGCCGCGAGTCATGTACTCCTCGAAGCAAGCGACAAGCGCTCCGGTATCGAGCGCGTCGTCTTCCAGGGTGACGCCAAGGTCGAAGAGATCCCTGCCTTTCTTACGCTGGTAAAGAGCCCTGAGCTTGGTCCCGAGCAACTCTTCCAGCCGATAGGAACGCACTTCCGCGCTGCCCCGAAACCAGCCACTCTCAACTTGGTGGGTTTTCATCTCGTGCCCAAAAACGGAGAAGTGCTCGCGGGTATTGACCTCGATCTTCAGGCGCAAGGGAACAACCGGCGGCAACTCGGATGCGAACCGGTAGATGAAGGTCATCCGGCCTTCGCCTTGTGTCCGTTTCGGTCTACCCAGCCAGGGATCGAGGGTGTCACGCAGGGCAGTCATCACTGGGCCGATTGGTCCTTCTGACACCTGCACAAGGTCGATGTCTTCGGAATATCGGGCCGGTTTCGGTAGGAACAACTTATGCAGCGCCGTGCCTCCGCGAAACGCAAGCTCGCGACTCAACAGCGGGTGATTGAAGATTTCGACGAGCGCCCTCGACAACACCAAATCCTGCTCCACCTGTGCATCGGTGGGCCAGGGTGCGTGCTGCCGCCAGGCGACGATGAAGTCCCGCTCGATCACGCCCCACCCATCATGGCTGGTCCGGCTCCAATTCCATATTCACGATCACCCGCCAGCGGGCATCGCGCGCGATCTCCTGGTTCGGTTTGTCGGGAGCCAGCAGAACCGGTTTGGGTGACCGCCGATCCACCCACTTGAACAGTTTGCTCGCAGCCTTTGCGGCTCCCACTCGCTCCAACAGATACCCGAGCCGCTGGGCGACAGCCGATTCGCCTTCGGCCTCAGCCGCTGCGACGAGCTTGCTCGCGTCGATCTTCTCCGCTAACTCTCCCAAGACAGTGGCGACATGGCTCAAATGGCCAACGCGGTCATAGAAGCGAACCAGATCCAGCGCGGTCGCTTCTGGAGTTGAAACGCGCATCCGGCCGCTGGTAGTTTTCACCAATTCCACCGGGGTATCGGCGACGTCCTTTTTCAGGAAAAAGCGAATCCGATTGCGCCCTACGACAACGGGCCGCAATTGTTCGCCGGCGAATACCTGGAACTCCTGTGGTCTCTGATGCGCCGCCCCGTGGATCTCCGCCGCCGACAGGAGGCCGACGTAGTAAGGAGTGTCATGGAACTGCATCAATTGATCGATGAACGAGGCGGCGGGCGGCGAACCCGACTGCCGGTACTCCAGAGGCACAATGGTATAGAAGCCCCGGCGAGGAGTTGCCAGCCGCCTCTTTGCTTTCAGTCGCTCCGCCGCTCGCTTCAACGCGATAGGAGTGGAACCAAGTGCGGACAATGCTTCATCGCGCGAGAAGGTGTACTGGCCCCGCTCTTGAAGCGAGTCCACAAAAGCGGCGAGAGTGGCTGCTTTCTGTTCCACATGCACATCGTACCATTGCGAGGTTCTTTCTGCATGTGAAGCAGACTGTTGTAAGATGCTCACAAATGGAACCCCTTGAAGATGGTCACGATTACTTTCCAGGCGAATGTCCAGAAGCCTCCGGGATACAACTGATCGATCAGCACCGCCAGAAGCACGACTGGAATCGCCAGAACGAAGAGGCACCCGAAAAGCACAGGGCCCCGCCCGCAGAGTCCCTTCATGACATGGAAAGTGATGAGTAGGTCAGTAATCGCTCGCATCATTGCCGCCAATCTGGGTAGAATTCCGAGGCCGAAGGCGCACTTTCTTGCTCCGCACGGGATGTGGACTCGAACCCCATGGAAAGATACGAATGCGTGCAGGGTCAGTGCCAACAATCCTTAGCCTTACCCCGCTGCGCCGACTGCCGATGGACCGAGGTTTTTATGGTGCCGCAGCCCGCTCTTGCCGCATGTGGCTGCGATGCTTTTCTAGTTTCTGAAGCGCACTCTTAGCATCCTCGTTCAACACCCAGTAAGCACCGGGCACCATCAGCACCCCTAGGACTAAATACACCCCGTTGATCCACTCAAGCGCCTGGCTTTGCGAAGCTACCAACACGACCATGAAAAAAATGCAGGGACCTGCGTAGAACCTCGCGTACAAAAAACTACGATAGGTGCTTAGAAGGCGCTGCTCCTCGACCTCCTCTGGACGCATTGACTTGGCACTTTCAATACGCTGGCGCAGGGTGTCTGCGAATTGCACTCCAGGAAAGGTGAAGGCGGCACCTTGCCTGTGAACTGTTATGTCACCGAATCCCGCGAGTACTCCAAGAACGCCGCGTGGTTTGATTTGAATGTCGACAGCGTCAACGGGTAGTTCACACAAAGTCCTGAACCATCGGCGGCGGGTCAGTACTTTGCCATCAAATTCGAGGAAGCAGAAAGGATGTGGGATCAACGATAAGAACAACTTCTGATGAAACCTGGGGCTCATGTTCAGACTCCTGCGGATCTCGTGTCGCTCCCCGACGGCTACCTGGGGCGGCCACTACCATTTCAACACAGCATATCCCATAACTGATCGATGCCTTAGTCTGGGTGACGGGGCGGCCTGAGTCGTTCTGAACGTCATCCTTTCTATTGCATACCTTCTGGGAGGTTGAGCCCCCCGCGGTCAAAAGTGGGCATGGCCGGCCGGCGGCGGCCAGCGTAGCTCGACGATCACACTCCTGTGACTTCCAAACCGCTACAAATCTCCGAGCCGCGCAGGGACGTTCAGTTATCGGTACACCCTTTCAACGGGGGCCCACCAGATCCTACCAACAACCATTCCGGCACCAAACAGGAGCGAACCGGCTAGCAGGCCGACGGCGATCCACATCCACATCGCCCGGCGCGATTGGGACCGGTAAACCGAATCAACAATCGCCCGCGCCTTGAGGCTTGCGCCTTGGATGTCGGAATCGATTCCTTGCCGCACCGCTTTCGCCATACTCAAACACGATGCGAGAATGGAGGTAGACGCCATGGCCACGCTAACCGATTTCGAGCATCTTCTGCCAACCCTTTCGCGCGGTGAGAAGGCGCAGATCTTGAAGTGGGTGGTGCAGGATCTCGGTGACGATTTCCCCGGCATCGACTCGCGGCCCGACGTCTGCGGGGGCGAGCCCTGCGTGGTCCGGACGCGTATTCCGGTATGGTTGCTTGAGCAGGCGCGACGGCTGGGCACATCGGAGCAGCAGTTGCTTGAAGCTTATCCGTCACTGCGCGCCGAGGATCTGGTGAACGCCTGGGCCTATGTCCGCAGTCATCCGACCGAGATCGCCGAGCAGATCGTGGGGAACGAGTCTGCGTAAATGGCGCGGTTCTATTCGAACGAGAATTTTCCGATCCAGACGGTTCGGGAGCTACGCCGGCTGCATCATGATGTCTTGACGTCGCAGGATGCGGGCAACGCAAACCGGTCAGTTTCGGACGAAGAGGTCCTACACTACGCAGCGTCAGAGCGAAGAGCGCTCCTGACGCAGAACCGTCTCCATTTTTTACGGCTGCACCAACGGAAAGCGGTGGCTCATGCCGGCATTGTCCTCTGCACCTATGACCCGGACTTCCATCGTCTGGCGGGTCGGGTACATGATGAAGTGGCCGGCCGGGACGTTCTCGACGGGCTGCTGCTCCGTGTCTACCGCCCGAACCATTGACCCTGCGCAAGCCGTAGCCTGATCGATACGGTGCTGGAATCGGGGCCATCTTACGAGCATCCACCGGTGTTCCAGTAACTTCAACCCTTAGGCGTCCTAGAATTTGGAAGTTGCTCGCGAATAGCACCGGTTCTCCGAAGTCAGAATCTGGGGCGCTGATGGCTGGGTCCGTGCAAACCGCCGCGAAACATGGCGACCATCGCACTATTGCATTCGGGCGCGGACGCTGTTTGAGCAAGGCTGACGCCGAAAGTCGGCGAGCGCCGAGTCTCGCCTCTGTCAATTCCGCTCATTCCACATCGCCGCGATCAATTGCGGGGCGACCATCTCCCCTTTGAGGGGGTGACGCGGGCTCATGCCAGCCTGACCCCTTTCTTCGGCCAAGGATTCCGGGGCATTTTGGGGTCCACTGAATAGTGGATTTCCGTGGGCATTATTCTCAACTATTTTCGCGTACGCAGCGGGCTCTGCGGATTCAATTCGCCGTAAGTGGTTCGTATTGCGGGAGATGGCGCAAAACCTCTCCACCCCGTCGATGGCACCGATTACCCGATGGCACCGATTACCGGCACCGATTACCGGCACCGATTACCCGTCGATGGCACCGATTACCGATGGCACCGATTACCAGCGCCGATTACCCGTCGATAGCGCCGATTACCTTACACTGCTTTTGACTCCGACAGACTCCCGTCGATGGCGCCGATTACCGGCGCCGATTACCCGCGCCGGATTATGGTCGGGGCTGAAGGAACCAGCGCATCAAGAGCGGTATGTCCCAACCTGTTACGATTAGGACCCTTTTTGCTCAATCTCAAAAACTTTCAATGCACGTTCCCAAAAAGATCTGGGCCCTTCGGAGTGCTTTTCGCCTTAGCCTTGACGGGTAGCGCAAATGCGCCGGCGGCACTAAACTCTTCAATCGAAATCATAGGGCCGGCGCAGACCTTCTCCAGAAGCTCCGCCTGGCTTGGTTCAAGATCGACTAGCAGGCCTAGCACATTGAGCAGATTGAGCAGCTCAGTCGTATACTCTGCGAGCCAGTAATTCGGCTGGATATTCCCTAGAGAAGATGGTTGTCGCCGATCACCAATTATTGGCCGTTGCCGATTTGCCTTTCGATAACTGAACCATTGCAAGACCACCTGCTTCCCCGAAACTTCGTACTGCCACATGGCTGGCTCAACGCAGTCGATATAACCTTGACCGACTAGAAGGCGTTCGCGTTTGGTGTCGTAATCGATCACGTTCGGTGCCGTCGACGGGTCTTGGGAGATCTCACCGTCCGCTGGAATGCGCGGTCTGCGATCTGATGGAAGGCGCGGCGGTTTTGCGGGACGACCCTTTTCAGAGTCGACCATCCGCTCCCCAAAGGTTTGAAGCCAAATCACCGTTTTGCCGATCTCCACTGCTTCAGTAAATGTCTCTACTTCGGCGGTGATCGGGATGCGCAATCCCGGGGTCGAAAGATCCTTGCGGAAGCGCTCCGCGAATTGTGGATGGGCGGCGATGGAAGCGATGTAAGCAACTAGATCCTCAGCATTGACCTCGATTCCGTATCGTTGGCCCAAGAATAAAAGTAGATTCGGTGGCAGATTGGGGCTAGTGGCTTGCCGATCACCCCAAAGCGGAAACACGCGCCCTCCTCGACCGTTGTAGTGATCTAGATCGGGAACCAGGCCAGTGAACGTGAGTGCCGGCCCCGTGGAGGGAGAGGTCTGCGACAGCGCGGTGATATAGACTTGTTGGTCAGAACGCGATCCCCAAAGCTCGGCATTTGGCTGGGTAATAACTCGGCTGTCAGGAATAATCCACTGCCGATTGAATGAACGAAATGCGTATTGCACTGGCGGAAGACATGGTCCTTTCTCGTCTAGTAGCGGCTTGAGTATAGGCTTGTAGCCCGGAAGCCCGGATTGGACAATTGAGCGTATGTGCCTATCAGCGGGTTGGCCGTCGCGCAAAGTGGCGTGAAATAGAAGCTCCTTCTCATGATCAGGAGCTTCTATTAAGGCCTGCCAGCGTTGGATGAGGGAACCCGCATCGGGCGCGATGACCCAGGTGCGTTTCGTTTGAACGCCTGAACCGTTGTAAGCGAAAAGGTCTTCGAGTCTCGGGTAGCTAGCCCACGCTCCTACCGAAGCAGGTAGAAAAGGTGCACGCCAATCCGAAGGGCAGTCGATCCAGACTTTGCTCGCAAGGCGCAATGCCCCGAGAGCTATAAATTTGTCTTGTCGCTGACTGGCTGGCAGCGCGTGAAACCTCACCTTGGCCGGTATACTGGGCTTACTGTTCGTAGACCGGGACGCAAGCACAATGCAGACCGGCTGCTGAACCCCTTGAAAGATACGCGTGTTAACCTCAGGTTGATGGCCTTCTGGAGAACAATCGATCACCCAGATGTCATCGCAGGTCCGACGCAAGTAGTCGCGCATCTTTTGGAATCCGGGCCCATTGAGAAAGCCAGCCACAGTAATAAAACACACGATGCCCGTATTGTGCTTAGCGTCGTGATCGTAAGCTTTCCAGGTTGCCCAACGCCAAAAATATACGTAAAGGTTACGGAGATGCTTGGCATGCGCGCCGACTCCCCAATCGGCTGGGGGCATCCATGCTGCAAGTGGCGCCGCCTGAACTTCATTTTTCCCACCGTTCTCAATCCATCCGCCCTGCCCCATCGCCTTCTCTTTATATGGAGGGTTCCCAATGATGACGGTGATGGGCTCCTCGCGCTTGATCTTGTTGGCTTCCTTGCGGGAATTGGCAATGGGGGCGAGAATTCCTGGGATCCACGCCTCATCGTCATCCGGGTTTCCAAGAGTATTCGTGACAAACATACGTATGGGTGTTTTCGGTAGCCCACCTGTCAACTCGAATATTTCCCCGAGCATACGGAGCTGCGCAACGGCGAATGGTCCCAATTGCACCTCGAAACCAATCAGACGCTTGACGCTAGCGTTGATAGCCGCTTTGACGGAACCTTCTCCTTCATCAGCCTTCACAGTGCCTGCAATCTTTCGCAGAACACCGAGCAGGAAAGTTCCTGTTCCTGTCGCCGGATCAGCTACAGTTACGGATGGAGCTGCCAACCCAGCGTGTTGCCCGAATTTTGAGGACCTTAGTGCTTCATCGACCAGTCCCACCATCGCATCTACGATTTCCGGGGGCGTGTAGTACGAACCGGTCTGCTTTCTAAGGTGGTTATCGTAGACCGCCAAAAACTCTTCATAGAAATAGAGCCACGCTTCAGGATCGCCATTACTGATCTTTGACCAATCGACCGCATCCAGGACGCGCGTCAGAGTTCCAAGGGAGGTCTTGAGCGTCTTCTGGTTCTCCGCGTTGTCTGTGAGCAAACGGAGTGCAGCGCCTATCAATGAACTCGTCTGACTAAGGGTCGCGCCCGCCTGCTGAAGACCCGTTGAAAGCTTAATTTCCTTTGCTCGGGCCATCAGCAGGCCGAAGGTAACAGCTTGCGCGTAGCTGTCAGCAAACTTTTCATTCGTTGCTTCAGGAAAAAGCAATCTCCGCCAGTCCGTTGCCAATTCGGTAAGGGCGGCACTTTTGAGAGACACCTGTTCTTCCACTTCATCACGGAGCAAACGGCAGAGACGAGCCGTGGTCTCAGCAAGCGCTTTCGCGCTTTGTGGCGGGATCGGTTCCCAGTTGAGGAAATTTTCGAAAAGGCTCAGTAGGCCTGGCGGTGCCTGAATTTTGTCCCCGGATGATTCAATGTCTCCAATCAGGTGGAATATTGATCCGACCAGCTCGCCATTCTGCCAAAGACTGAACGAATTTCCATCCGTATAAATGAGATTCGGTAGAGATCGGAGCTTGACCCATTGGCCCCTGTCGTGGATATCCTTAAACTTCCGCGGATCCGCACCCTTGCCAGGAGCCTTCAGTTCAATGAATCCGACCAGTGCATTGTGGACAGAAACGGCATAGTCAGGTCGAGTCTTTAGGTCACTGACCGATGACTCTCCAACGGTAGCCACCGCGTCTACGGGAAACCCGCACAGCACTGATAGCTGCGTTAGTAGATCTTCGAAGGGTGCGCGAATCTGATCTTCCGGTTGCCCTTTCGCGGCTACGTTGTTCAGCTTGGCTTTTGATTTGGCTCCGAACGCCGCAATAGCCGATTCGATTGTTAGCTTCATGTTTGATACGCTCGTGAACCCCGCGTACTCCCAATCTCAATGACATCGTAAGGAGAATTCTACCAGGAGTTAGTAGAGAATTAGAGAGTTAGGAGTGCCAGACATTCGGCAGGGGATACCAGATCGGGAATACGGGGGGATGGGAGGCGCAAGTGGGGGGTAAGAGCGTCGGGAAGACACTCGGTGAGGGGTAGGATGGACGCGGGGAGCAGGAACGCGGGCTGGGGGCAACGACGCGGGGAACGCCGGGGCAGTTGGCTGGCGGGCCGGTCGCGAGGTTCAGCGGGCGGTTGTGGCGGGGGCCATCGGGGGCATCACTGAGGCTCCCCGGTGCTGCCGTAAGCCATTGAAACTTCGACCAGTTGAAGCCACAAAAATGCGGTGAGGGTCAACCCCGCCGCATTTCTAGCGAAGATTTCTGAGAATTTTCGCCTCCGAAACCCACGATTCAACGGAGGCCCAATGTCCCGCAAGAATGGATCGCCCCGCCGGCTACTGGCTACAGATCACCCAACGCGGCAATGACAGAAGGAGCTTCGCGGGACACGCCGCTGAGAGCCGACCGCACGTCGCCGTCGTCGGGCGGGACGGCCTGCATGGGACATGAAATCAGCTTCCCCTAGCAGTTTCGAAGGCAATCCGCGCCATCGACGGGGTGGCGAGGTTTCGCGTATAGTCATGGAAGACCCTCCCATGCCTGACCTGTTTTCCGAATTCATCCTCAAGGATGTGCGCCTCAAAAACCGCATCGCCGTATCCCCGATGTGCCAGTACTCGGCCGTCGACGGGCTGCCCAATGAGTGGCACCGGGTCCACTTGGGAGCCCTCGCCACCGGCGGAGCAGCTTTGGTGGTGGCCGAGGCGACCGCCGTCTCCCCAGAAGGCCGGATCACACCCGGCGACACGGGCCTTTGGAATGACGCGCAAGCCGAGGCGTTCCAACCCATTGTGCGATTCATCGAAAGCCAGGGCGCCGTACCCGGCATTCAGATTGCGCACGCCGGACGCAAAGCGAGTGCCAACAAGCCGTGGGAGGGCGACGATCATCTTCCGCCGGATCACCCCGCGGCCTGGGAACCGATGGCCCCATCCGCCGTTGCGTTCGGGGCCAATCTCCCCCGGGTGCCCCGGGCCATGACGCACGAAGAGATCGCCCAGGTTCGGGAGCACTTCGTCAGCACCGCCAAGCGCGCCTTGGGCGCCGGCTTCAAATGGCTGGAGTTGCACTTTGCGCACGGTTACCTGGGGCAGAGTTTCTTCTCTCCCCTGGCGAACCACCGGACGGATGAGTACGGCGGCAGCGCCGAAAACCGTGGCCGCTTTCTCCTGGAGACACTCGCGGCCGTCCGCCAGATATGGCCGGAACATCTGCCGCTCACCGCGCGCCTCGGGGTGATCGACTATGTATCTGGCGAGCAGCCGCTCGAAGAATCCATCGACCTCGTCCGGCGAATGAAGGACGGAGGGCTCGACCTGATCGACGTCAGTATGGGCTTCAACACGCCGGATGTGAGTCAGGTGCCGTGGTCAGAACATGCCTTCCTGGCGCCGATTGCGCAACGCATCCGGCAAGAGGTCGGCATCCCCGCCGCGGCCTCATGGAACTTTTTCGACCCGAAGAAAACCGATGACCTGATTCGCAGTGAGCATCTGGATCTCGTCTTCCTGGCGAAAGCCTTGCTGAGCGATCCGCACTGGCCCTACCACGCGGCCCAGGCGCTTGGCATCGATCGGCCACAAAGCATCTTGCCTGCGCAGTATGCTCATTGGTTGAAGCGCTAAGTGAAGCCTCGCCACGCTGATTAGTCCCTCGGCGACATGGGGACGTTTGGGGGATCGCTGAGGCTCTGCCTGTACGGGGAAAACTGTCCAGCGTAAACCGGAATCCTTGAAGGATAAGGAGGACGGGGAAGGCGAAGAAGGTCGATTCAGGAAGGCAGATACTCGGATCTTGAAGCAGTCCGAAGGCGGGCGAAAGACCGGGGGCATGCAGGGAGCGCGATGCCGGAAGCGCAGGATAAGTCCGGCGACGTTCTTCACATGCAGATCGGACTATGGCGGGCTGGAGATGAGGGAGGCGAAGCGATCAGAGGCGCTCGAAGAGATCCGGCCGGACGTCAGCCGAAGGGTCCAGTCTTCAAGTCGCTGCGACACGTTCAGGCGGTGTGGCCTGCGCGCAGCTTGGTACTGGCCAGATGGCGGCTCCCCCGCTGCGCCGTCGCTGTCGTTTCAATCCGCCTTCTCGGGGAACAGTCCAGGCATCCAGCGTGATGCCAGTGCGGCGGGAAAGGCGAGTCGCAGCGGTGCGCGCGTGCTCTCGGACACGACCACGCCTTGGTCGGATAGGGTTGAGACGATTCTGCGGGCCTGACGGTGCCCTGTGCCCACGATGGTGTCGGCATCGCCGCGCGGCAATTCGCCGCGATAGAGGATTGCCTGCAGGATGAGGGTGCTTTTGGCGGGAAGCTTGCCTAGACGGGTCTCCTCTTCTGCCCACATCAGGATGCGGGTTCGCAGCCGGTCGGGTTGCATGAGGCCCTCCATAAACGTGACCTGATCGAGGCAGGTCCGGAGAAAGAACTCGGTAAACACTCCGAGTTCATCCTCACTCAAGCTACCGCGCCCGTCAAGATCGTTGCGGCGCGGCAGATCGCAATTGGCGAGGAGCCGCTTGTAGTCCTCGACGTTGCGAGCCAAGCCTCGGGCAACGGACCAGACGGCTCCGGTGTCGAGAAGGCTCAACAACTGCGCATGCGACATGAGCCTGGCCACGCGGCCATTGCCGTCCAGAAACGGATGCATCCAGAGGAGGCGGTGATGGGCGGCGGCGGCGGCCAGAATGGCCTCGGCCTTACCGAGACGTCCATACACAAGGGCGAACCGTTCGAGGAATCGCGGCAAGGCACCAGGGCTAATCGCAACGTGCCGCCCGACCTGAACGTCTCTGCGGCGGATCTCGCCGGGTATGACTTGGAGTCGCTCTTTGGTAGTGGGGTCTTCCACCCAGAGCAGGTCTTCTGGCAGGAGTTCGCAGAAGCGGCGATGGATAGTGAAGATGCCTTCGGCGCTCGTAGCCGTAGCGCCGCTTAAGCCACCCTCGTCGATCCATTTCTGAACCGCGATGTGCGCTTTGGCTTCGAATTGCAGGTCGCGTTTGCGAGTGTCGTTGCTGTAGTCGTTCTTGAGTGCGCGCTCGATGTCGATGGGGTGAGTGTCGTGTCCCTCGATGAGATTCGAATAGTAGCAGTTCATCGAGCGCACGAGGTCCGCAAGAGAAGTCAGCAGCGCCGGGGGGAGGCTGCGCTTGAAGCCCGCCGACTTCTGTGCGAGATCAAAGGCCAGATCCGTGATCCGTGAGCGGAAGCGGTAGCCGTCACCGATCCTGGTGGGCTCCATGAGGGAAAACTGCTCTCCTCTGTCTTCCGCAGGGATGTCCGCCTTTATGTCCGCTTTCATGGCCGCCATTTCTTCGCTACATCTATACCATTATCAGCATGATAGGAGAATGTAAAGCATGCAATTGTCCGTTAGAAAGTCCGATGCTATGTCCGGTTACCAGGAAGGTTGAGATGGGAAGCATACCGATGCGCAGATCGCAGGAAAACCTATTCGAATCAAGGGATTGGAAAGAATTGCGAACTTTGTGTGAGCCAGAAGGCCAGAGACGACGGCAAGTGATTGCAAAACAACGGCGTTACAGGGAGGAGCGGAGGGAAGGAACGGTCGAGGAAGGAAAACAGCGGATACCTGTTTCTGGAGGTAGATATAAGATGTTGCGGTAAAAGATTTGGTGCGCCCGGAGTGATTCGAACACCCGGCCTTCTGGTTCGTAGCCAGACGCTCTATCCAGCTGAGCTACGGGCGCACAGACTCCTTAAGGTTACCATAATCTACGCCTTCATAGAAGGCGTTTCGTCGATTTACAATATCGCTAAAGGACATCTCGAAACCTATGAACCGACGTGAATTCGCTGGGGCCTTGGCCGCCACCGCACTTTCCCAATCTCGCGTACTCGGGGCAAACGAACGCCTGCGCATCGGAATCATCGGCTGTGGCGGCATGGCCACGGGCCACATGCGCGCCCTCAACCGGATGAAGGCACAAGCCAACATCGAAGTCGGCGCGGTGTGCGACGTCTACGACAAGCGGATCGACGCGGCGGCGCAACTCACCGGCGGAACGAAGATCAAAGAGTATCGCAGACTGCTGGAATCGAAGGACATCGACTACGTCCTGGTCGCCACGCCCGAGCACTGGCACTACCAGATGGCCGTGGACGCGCTGGATGCGGGCAAGCATGTTTATGTCGAGAAACCGATGTGCTTCACCGCCGAAGAGGCGCGCAAACTGGCGCTGAAGATGAAGACCAGCAAACAGAAACTGCAGGTCGGGGTGCAAGGCATGTCCGACGACTCTTTTTCCGTGGCCAACAAGTACGTCACGGAGGGAGCGCTCGGCAAGGTGGTACTGGCGCAGATCGATTATTCGCGAAATCACCAGGGCGACTTCTTTGACCTCTACAAGCCCGACCCGGACTGCAAGCCGGGCGTGAACCTTGATTGGAAGGCCTGGCTGGGGCCGGCCAAGAAGCACGAATTCGTACCGGATCGGTTCTTCAACTGGCGCCGATATTGGGACTACTCGCACGGCATCGCCAGCGACCTGTTCGTGCATCGCGTCACGCGCATCATCAAGAGCCTGGGATTAGGTTTCCCTGAGCGCGGAGTGGGTGCCGGCGGCAAGTTCGTTTTCACCGAGTCCACCGCCGAGATCCCGGATACGTTGAACATGCTGATCGACTACCCCGGCGGCCCAACGATCCAACTGGTCTCGTCCATGGCCAACGATACGCGCATTCAATATCTCCTGCGCGGCCATAAGGCCACGCTCGAGTTTACGGCGACCGGTTTCACCATCACGCCGCAGGCGCTGTACAAGGAGGGTGCCAGCGTGATCGAGTACAAACGCACGGGCGCCGAATCGATCGATCTGCATCACATGAATTTGCAGGATGCGATTCGGACGGGCGTCCCCGTGAAGTGCGATGCCGAACTCGGCTACAAGGCCGTGGTGGCCGTCCAACTGGGTTCGCTCTCCTACCGGCGGCACAAGTACATGGCATGGGACAAAACGAAAGAGAAGATCGTCAACGCCTGAAGATCCTCAAAAAGCAAAAAGGCCCCGCCGAAGCGGGGCCTTTTGCAAGAAACGGCAGATGCCTTAGTGGGCCATCTTCACTTTGTAACCGCCGTCGGCGAGTTGCTCACGGTATGCCGTGTGGCAGGTCTTGCAGCTGCTGGCGACGCCCTGGAAGGCGGTGGTGGCGGCGGCTTCGTCATTGGCTTTAGCGGCGGCGGCCAAGGCGCTCGCACTCTTCGCGGCAGCGTTTGACCAGTCCTCGGCTTCCTTCATCTTGTGCTCCGCAAAAAACGCGGCGCTCGCCTTCATGCTCGTTTCGATGGTGGCGGCAGCGGCTTCCGCATCCGGCCCGACCTTACCTTTTTTTAACGCTCCCATCGACTTCGGGAGGGCCTTCATTGCCGTAGTGAGTTCAGCTTCCGTTACCGCAAAAACAGTGAATGCGGCCAGAAAACTGGTAGCGAGGAGAATACGGGAACTCTTGGTCATGCGGGTAAGGGTATCACTGCTGCAGGCGCTCCGCAAGCGCGATATGATCGCTAGCGTGATGAATCGCCGCACTGCCCTTAGTCTTTTCGCCGCCCACGTTGCCGCGTCGCCTTTGATGAAGGCCGACGTGATGGATCAGGACGTTAACGGGCCAATCAATGTCCACGAATTTGAAGAGGTGGCCAAGCGTAAGCTGCACAAACTGGCCTATGACTTCATTGCCGGTGGCGTCGAGGATGAACGCACGCTGCGCGCCAATATAGAGGCCATCGGCCACTGGGACCTGGTGCCGCGGGTGATGGTGGACGTCACCAATGTTGATCTCTCGCTGGAACTGTTCGGGCAGAAGCTGGACTCGCCCATCATCATCTCGCCAACCGGAGGCAAAGACCTGGTGATGCCCGGGGCTGAAGAGATCGTGGCCAAGGCGGCCCTGAACTCAAAGACTCTCTTGTGCTCGGCCACCGGTGCGAAGAAGCTGCTCGATGCAGGGGAGCCCCTGCAGTGGTGGATTAATGGCATTGGCCAACCCAACAAGGCCGCCGCGGTGAACTTCGCCAAACGCACCGAAGACGGCGGCGGGAAGGCGATCGTGCTGACGGTGGACAATGCCTACCAGTCCAACCGCGATCGCAACAATCGCAACCGCTTCGACTACGGCATGATGCGCATGGGACCGCCTAAGCCAGGCGAGGCGCCGCGCAAGCCGATCAATCCCGCGAAGGCGGCCATGTGGCTCCCCCACACACCCAATCTCACCTGGGACTATATCGACTGGGTTCGCAGCGCCAGCAACCTGCCGATTATTCTCAAAGGAATCCTGGCGCCTGAGGACGCGGAACTCGCCGTACAGCGCGGGGCCTCGGGGATTAGCGTCTCGAACCATGGCGGCCGTCAGTTGGACGGGGCCATCGGGAGCCTTGACGCCTTGCCCGACGTGGTGGAGGCCGTTGCAGGACGGATCCCGGTTCTGGTGGATGGAGGACTTCGTCGCGGCAACGACATTCTGAAGGCTCTCGCTCTCGGAGCGCGGGCGGTGCTGGTGGGGCGGGCCCCGCTTTGGGGCCTGGGCGCGTTTGGCCAGCCCGGTGTCGAACGAGTGATGTGGATGCTGAACGCTGAGTTGAAGCTGGCCATGGCCTTGGCCGGGCAGCCCAAACTGAGTACGATCACGCGCCGCCTGGTGCGGAAACACGTGGCATGAGGATTTGGGTATTACTCTGGGCGATGGCCGCTAGCGCTCAGGTTCATCAGCTTTGTCAGCCATGTCATACAGAGGCGGCGGGTGACGTGGAGAGTCATCCTCATTTTGCCAAGAAAGTCAGTTGCGATGCTTGCCATGGCACCAGCGAGAAACATCGCTTAGCCGCTGGCGGCGCGGCGCCGGATAAAGTAGCAACGCGCGAGCAAGTGCCTGTACTTTGTGGCGGCTGCCATGTAAGTGAGCGCAAAAGTTATGACACGAGTCGTCATGCGGCGGTACTCGTCGCGGGCAGTAAGTCCGCCCAATGTGCGACCTGCCATGGCAACCATGCTCTTCGACCGTTGAGCGCAATGGCAACCCGCTGCCAAAGCTGTCATACAAAACTACCGTCAGCCTGTTCAGCAGCTCCGCGCGTAGCCGCGAAGGTCAGCTGCGCCGCCTGTCACCCCCAACATACTTTTGCCAAGCCAAAGTAAGCCGCATGAAGGCCATACCCTTCTGGCTGTTACCCAATGTTCTCAGCCTTGATGCTCCGCTGATCGCCGTGGCATGGCAGGGGCTATTGTCCGAAGTGACAGGAACTCCTCTCCGCACGGCCGCTCGTGTAATTCTCTTTCTCACCGTCTGGCTGATCTACATTGCGGATCGGATTCTGGATGCCCGGCGCCCGGCCTCGACACAGGAACCGGCACGCCATCAGTTCTACAGGCGCTATCGGCAGGCCACGACGATCCTGGCCACGGTAATTCTGCTGATCGATGGTTTCCTGATTCTGTCGGTCCTTCATCCAGCGGTGTTTCGGACTGGTCTGGTCGCTTTCGCCGGAGTCAGTCTTTACTTCGTGATCCTGCACGGTACTGCAGTGTCATTCTCAAAAGAATTAGCGGTGGCAGGGTTATTCACAGCCGGTACGTTTCTGGTCGCATTCACCCGTTCCACTGAACCGATTGCCTACTTACTCGCGCCGGCGGCAAGCTTCCTTCTTCTGTGTTTCGCGAACTTAGTCGCAATCGAGGTCTGGGAAGGGGGATCGCTGGCCTTCGGTCGATGGTACTTGTGGTGGGTGCCCGCATTTGCTTTGACAAATCTGTTGTTTTTCTCCGGACCTTGGGCGTATGCTATTAGCTTGTCGGCGGGGTCACTTGTCGCCATCTATGCAGTTGGCGATACGCTTGGGCCCGAAGTTCGGCGAGTTTTGGTAGACACAGTCCTCCTCATACCTCCGTTGTTGTTTTTATGAATGCTGATCCGCTAGCTTCGATTTATCGTCCACTTGAGTATCTAGCCTTTGGACGGGCGCTGGAGCGTTGCCGCATCAAGCTTCTGGAGGCGGCTCCGGGCAGGAAGCGTGTACTCATCATCGGCGAGGGCGACGGGCGCTTTCTCTCCTGGTTACTTGCCTGTACCACCCACGCCAAGGTGGATGTTGTCGATTCCAGTCAACGAATGCTGGATTTGGCAAAGTCGAAGATTCAGCCGCGGGATATGGCACGGGTTCGACTGCTGCGGCAAGACGTCTTGAGGGAGTTGCCAGAGGCAACCTACGACACGATTGTCACCAACTTCTTCCTCGATTGCCTGACTGAGCAAGAGGTGAACCAGTTCGTCCCCGCCGTCTCGCGGCTACTTGAACCAGGCGGCGTGTGGCTCGTCGGCGATTTCCATCTTCCGGAACGTGGGCTTCGGCGATTTCATGCCCAGGTCTGGCTCACAGTCATGTACCGTTTTTTCGCAATGACCACGGGACTGCGCGCTCGACGGATTCCTGACTACGTCGCCTTGATGAAAGGCGTCGGACTCACCGTGGAGCGCGAGCGGTATTGGCGAGCGGGCATGATTACGGCCCAGGTCTGGCGGCGCCCTACCGCGCCTTCGGTGGCGTCTTTTCGTAGCTGATCGCATGGCGTCGCACAACGGCGGCGGACCAACCAGCGCATGTCGGCCTGTCCGTCGCTATATACTCTCGGGATGACCACCCGGCGCGATGCCCTTGCCGCCTTCGCGGGCGCTGCCTATCAAGCCCCGCGCCGGCCGAACCTGCTCTACCTGATTGCCGATGATCACGCGGGCTATGTACTCGGCGCGCACGGCAACCCGTTGGCCGAGACGCCGAATCTGGATCGCCTGGCGAAGGAGGGCACCCGCTTTGCCCGCCACTATTGCAACTCCCCAGTCTGCACGCCTTCGCGGCAGAGCCTCCTCACTGGCCAGTTGCCGCACGCGGCGGGTGTCACCGTCCTGCGAACGCCACTTTCTCAGGAGAAACCCACGCTCGCCAAGCAACTGAAACGAGCCGGCTATCGGACCGGCGTGATTGGCAAGATGCACTTCAACCAGCCGGGCAGCCCGGGCTTGCATGGCTTCGACTACTGCCAGACTGAAGCCGAGGTTCAGCGAGCCTGGCTCGCCAACGTGAAGCCCACTGCCCTGCCCGCGAACCTCGCAACCAAACCGACCTGGCGCCCATTCAAGGATCCGGCCCGGATCTGGCTCAACGCTGAGAAGTTGCCGTTCGCGCGGGTGGAAGCCGAGATGAAGTCGCTCTACTCCCTCCGCTTGGCTGACGAGTTCCTTGGGGCGGAGCAGGAAAAGCCCTTCGCCCTTTGGCTGAGCTTCCAGGAGCCCCACTCCCCCTACGACTTTCCCATTGAGGATCGCAACCACTTCGATCCGCGGCGGTTTCCGGTGCCGCGCGTCGGCCCCGAAGATGCGGGGCAG
>JALHNI010000037.1 GCA_022843605.1 Bryobacter sp. | reverse complement strand
TGAGCGGCAGGGTTAGATCGCGGGGGCGCTCCAGCAGGATCACCTTGCCGCTGAGTTTGCCCTTCAAGCGGCCGAAGTCGGCGGGCGAAGTGATCGGCGCGAAGACGACTTCGCCCGAGACCGGGCCGCTCGTTCCCGGAGTCCAGGCGAGCGGATAGCCGATGATCGTCGAGGCGGCGGGTTCGGTCATGTGCATGTCGAAATGGGAGAAGCTCCAGCCGCGGCCGAACTCCCATTTCTCCAGCTTCGCGTCCGTAGCGCCATGCTCTTTCAGCCGCTTCACCGCGTACTCGGCTGCGGCCTTGAGGGCGGGCGAACCCGTAACGCGTGCGCCGATCACTTCCGTCAACTGGAACAGGGTATCCATGACTTTGGAGTTTTCGAGCGCTTCCAGTTTCAAGCGATGAATGGCCGGAAGGTCGACTCGTTCCTGTGCCGTCAGCAACAGGGACAAGCTAAGTGCGAGCGCAAAAGCGGACCGAATCGTATGCATTCATCGCAGGATAGCAATCTCTTTTCTCCATTGCGAGGACGTTACACTGAAAGGAGCCTCGTGAAAATCACCGTTTCCAAGGAAAACTACCTCAAGGCCATTGCCGATCTTGAAACCGAAGGCGAAACGGTCATCGCGGCGACGTTGGCGCGTTGGCTGAACGTCTCTGCCCCTGCCGTCACCGCGGCCATCAAGCGCTTGAAGCGAGACGGGTTGATTCGCGTGGCGCCAGATAGCGGGCAGATCAGCCTGGCGAATGAAGGCCGGGAGATCGCGCACCGCTTGCTTTATCGCCATTATTTGATCGAGCGGATGCTCACCGAAGTCTTTGGCATGGAGTGGTACAAGGTTCACGAAGAGGCCGAGCAATTGGAGCATGCCGTCTCCGGCGACTTCGAGCGCAAGCTGATCGAAAAGCTGGGCACCAGCGCCACGTGCCCGCACGGCAGTCGCGTCGAGAACGATACGCCCACCGTTCGACGCCAACGCGGCTGGGTCACGTTGAGCGAACTACCGGTGAACGCGCAAGGCACGGTGACCAGCGTGTATGAGCGGGACCGGCAATTGCTGATCTATCTGGATGAGCTCGGCGTCCGTCCAGGCGCCGAACTCAAGATTGAAGCCAAAAACTACGACGACACGCTCACCATCCGGCTGACGGACCGCCCGTTTCAACTGGGAAACTCGGCGGCCGCGCGCATCTGGATGAAGCCTCAAGCCGCGATTTAGACGCGGGTTTTGAAGTAAGCGATCGTCTCCCGGAGTCCGTCTTCAAGCACCACCTTGGGTTCCCAACCCAGCAGCGTTTTCGCTTTGGTGATGTCGGGACGACGGCGCTGCGGGTCATTCTCCGGCAGAGGATGATACTCGATGGTGGAGGCGGTACCGGTCAAAGTCCGGATGCGCTCGGCGAATTCACCCACGGTGATTTCGGCCGGGTTGCCCAGATTTGTCGGATAACGCTCATCGGAGTGCGCCAGGCGCAATAGACCGTCTACCAGGTCGCTGACATAGCAGAAGCTGCGGGTCTGCGTGCCATCGCCAAAGATGGAAAGCGGCTTGCCCGTCAAGGCCTGCTCCAGGAAGGCCGGCACGACGCGCCCGTCATCCAGGGCCATCCGAGGACCGTAGGTATTGAAGATGCGGGCGATCGCCGTCTTCGAGCCGTAGAAGCGGTGGTAGGCCATCGTCATGGCTTCGGCGTAGCGTTTGCTCTCGTCGTAGCAGGAGCGCGGACCCACCGGATTCACGTTGCCCCAGTAGGTCTCCTTCTGCGGATGCTCCAGCGGATCGCCGTAGCACTCTGACGTCGACGCCACCAGATACTTTGCGTCGGACTGCCGGGTTAACTCCAGCATGTTGCGCGTGGCAGTAGAACCGGATTCCAGCGTCTCGATCGGCTTTGCCAGATAGTGTTTCGGACTGGCGAGTGAAGCAAAGTGCAGCACCACATCAAACTGACCCCAGGTGCGGGCCTCAGCGAGGAACGTTGCGCCAGCGGCATCGGCCTCCTCAAAACGGAAGCTCGGGTGATCCACCAAATGCGCGATATTCGCCTTGGCCCCCGTGATGAAATTGTCGAACCCCACCAGTTCGTGCCCTTCGCCCAGCAAACGCTCGCACAGATGAGAGCCGATAAAGCCGGCCGCCCCGGATAATAGATAGCGCAAACAGTTCCTCCGCCTCTTAGTGTAAGTGTTAAAGTCGAAACTTACCTGGTATGACCTACCCCCACCCCTTTGAGTCCGTCATGGTACTTTTGGCTCTTGTAGCCTCCGGCGGCGGTTTTTTCTGGCGTTTTTGGCCGATTCTCCGCACCATTCGCAGTGCCAAACCCGACCCCGGCTTCTCCTTGGCGCCCCTCGGCCGGCGCGTTTGGGACTTCTTCTGGGAAGTACTATGCCAAGCCCTGGTGATCAAGGAACGCCCCCTTCCCGGGATCGCCCACGCCTTCCTCTTCTGGGCCTTTTGCGCCTTCGCGCTGGTGACGGCCGACCATCTTCTGCGCGGCTTCGGGCTGCATCTGCTCTCACACGACGGGCTCTTTGGGCGCTTGTATTTTGGCCTCGCCATGCTCTTCGCCGTCGCCTGCGCCGTCTCCATCGCCGGGCTCTTCATCCGCCGTTTTCTGGTTCGCCCCAAATGGCTGGGTGAGAAGGTCTCCGTTGAATCCGGCTTTATCGCGGGCCTGATCTTCACGCTGATGGTGACCTACCTCTACGAGTACTTCACCCGCGATACGTCGATCGTCGGACATTTCAACTGGTGGCTGCACACCGCCTCGCTGCTGATCTTCCTGCCGCTGATCCCGCATACCAAGCATCTGCATCTGGTGCTGAGCCCGGCCACGGTCTTTCTCTCGCGAGGCGAGTTCTCGAAGATACCGCCCCTGGTGGGCGACGAGGATTTTGGCCTCGATACCGGCAAGGACGTGACCCAGCTGGCCGCGCTGCAGGCCTATTCCTGCGTAGAGTGTGGACGTTGCACGGAATTCTGCCCCGCTTCGAACACCGGCAAGGAGCTCAACCCGAAGGAGATCATTCTCGGTTTGCGTGGCTACCTGAACGAGTTCGGCACGCAAAGCGAAGAGCCTTTGCTGGGCAAGCACATTTCGCAGGAGGCGGCTTTCCAGTGCACCACTTGCGGCTGTTGCGAGTATCAGTGCCCCGTCGGCATTGAGCATCTGCCGATCATTGTTGGGTTGCGCCGCGGCGCCACCAACACCGGCAAATGGGAAGACGAATACGGCGGGAAGCTGTTCAACAATCTGGAGCGGTACGGCAATCCGCTCGGATTGTCCCAGACCGAACGGGACAAGTTTCTCCAGAAGAACGAAATTCCCACTTACGATGGCAGCCAGCAGTACTTACTCTGGCTCGGCTGTATGGGCAGTTATGATTCCCAGGGACGGGAGGTGGTGCTCTCGCTGATCCGCATTTTGCGCCACCTGAACATCACTTACGGCGTATTGAAAAAAGAACGCTGCACAGGCGACTCTGCCCGCCGCCTGGGCAATGATCTGGCTTTTCAGCAACTGGCCGAATACAATTTGCAAAACATCAAGGCAGTTGCCCCGGGCAAGATCCTCTCGATCTGTCCGCATTGCGTGCGCACCATGAATACCGACTGGCGCGAGTTCGGCGCGGACCTGGCGGTGGAGCACCACTCCACGTTCCTGGCCCGCGTTGGCTCACAATTGCCCAGCGCACCGAAGGACGAGCAGGTCGTCTATCATGACCCCTGCTATCTCGGCCGCTACCTGGACACTTACGACGAGCCACGCGCCGTCATCGCCCAATCTGCGACCGTCGTGGAGGCCCCCAAGAATCGGGAGCGGAGCTTCTGCTGCGGCGCCGGCGGTGGGCTGGCTTTCCTCGGTGAGGAGAAGGGCTCACGCGTCAACGAGACACGCGCCAAGGAACTGGTGGCCACCGGCGCAGGAACCGTCGGTGTCGCGTGCCCTTTCTGCAACACGATGTTCAAGGACGCCATCAAGACCGTCAGCCCCGGCCAGGAACCGAAGCTACTGGATATCGCGCAAATCGCCGCGGCCCGTATACTGGATTGAGAAGCCCTCGTTCGGCTTGAAGGAGCCTTACGATGATGACTTTCGCCCTTTTTGCGTTGCTCGCTCAGGCACCCCAGCCGGATGGCGCGGGCCTGGAACCGGGCCGTCTGCCGCGTGAATGGTCCACTGGCGGACCGCGCTGCATGGAGTCCCCGGACTTCTTCATTCACGAGTACAACGCCAACTTCTTTATCCTGCGTGAAAGTGGCTGCAGCGACTATGAGAAGCCGTTCCTCTTTCTCATCTTTGGGCAGGACCGGGTGTTGCTGCTGGATACCGGCGCGGGTAAGTCCGATCTCGCCACGCTCATCGACCGCCTGATCACGCAATGGAGCGACCGTCATCAGCGTCCCAAACCCAAGCTGATCGTCGCGCACACTCACAGCCATGGCGACCACAAGTCCCGTGACAAGCAGTTCGAGGGCAGGCCAGATATCGAAGTGATTCCGGCCGCGGTGGCCGCGGTGCAAAAGGCCTTCGGCATCACGCCTTCGCCAGCCGGAGTCGGGCAACTCGAGTTGGGTAGCCGGACGCTCGACGTGCTCGGCATGCCGGGGCATGACGCGGCGGCCATCGTCTTTTACGATCGCCGTACCGGCATCTTCTTCACTGGCGACAACATCTACCCTGGCCGCTTGTACATCCGCGATTGGGCCGCGTACACGCAAAGCACGCAGCGACTGGTGGATTTTGCCGAAACGCATCTGGTGAGCCATCTGCTGGGCAACCACATCGAGCAGTCGGCGACGCCATTTCTCGAGTTTCCCATCGGCTCGATCTATCAGCCGCACGAGCATGTGCTGGAACTCACCCGCGCGCATTTGATTGAACTCAACCAGGAGTTGATCAAGCTGAAGGGCAAGCCGACCCGGGTTGCGCTGCGGGATCTCACGATTTACCCGTCGACGCCCGGCACGCCGGAGATGCGGCGCACGCTGATGGAAACGCAGAAGCGGCAGCGCGCCACGCAATACTCGCAGCCAGCGGTCGAGCGTTAAACTGAAATCGTATGCAACGACGAGCGATTCTTGCCCTCGGTGCCGGCGCACTTGCCGCACAGGCCCAACAGCTTCCCCGCCTGGCTGACTTCGAATTCACTACTACAGCTGGACCCGTAAAACTGAGCCAGTATCGCGGCAAGGCGGTCGTCTTCGCGCTGATTCGGTCGAGTTGCGGCCATTGCCAGGAAGTGACCCAGCTGCTTCGCAGCCTGCAGCAGGAGTTTGGCCCCAAGGTTCAGATGCTCGGCTGCGATTTTGTGGAAGATGGCCCGGTTGTGGTGCCGCCGTTTATCGAGCGTTTCAAGCCCGGTTTCCCCGTCGGCTGGACCTCTATGGACAAGGCTTTCAAATTCCTGCAGCTTTCGCTGATGACGCCCGGCACCGTCCCCAAGCTCGTCTTCATCGACAAGAAGGGGATGGTACGCGCCCAGTATGACGGCAGCGACCCGATCGTCGGCGGTGAGGGCAACCGCCGCGAGAAGATCAAGGCTAAGCTCGTCGAAGTCCTCGCGCTTTAGCGGCTCAGCAGGGCTTCAATCTCTTCCAACTGTTTGCCGGCCTCGGCAAACTTGCCCTGCGATTGCAGCTCACGATAGCGCCGGAACCGCTGGCGCAGCGCTTCGACGCGATCTGCGGAAACAGGCGCCGCGGCCGCCGCTGCGGGCGGCGGGGCTGGGTCGCCCGCTTTCGACACCACCGGTGCCGGGGCCGTCATCGACACCTGCCCGCGCAGCTGATCCAGTGCCTGGTCATAAGTGTCGGCATAGGCGATCTGATTGCCCAACGCGACAGCCACCTTTTTCAGTTGCGGCATCGGCGCCTGCGCCGACTGCAGATAGATCGGCTGCACGTAGAGGAACGATCGCTCCAGAGGCAAGATCAGTGGCTGCCCCAGCAGTACTTTCGAGCCCTGCTGATTCCATAGGCTCAGGTCCTTCGAAATCGTCTGATCCTGGTTGATTCGCGCCCGAATCTGCATGGGCCCATAGATCAACTCCTGCTTCGATAGCTGCAGCACCATCAGCTCGCCGTAGTGCCCTTCGTCGCATCGCGCGAGCAACACGCCGAGCAGATTCTGCTTGTTGCGCGGCGTAAAGGGTAGGGTCAACGCGAACTCCGGCTTCGTCGACCCCGGCAGCGTCGTCACCAGATAGGTTGGCTCGTAGGTGGTGCTGCCCGTCTCCTGGGTGGAGAGAGTGGTCGCCACGTCCCAGACATCCTCTTTGTTGTAGAAGGCCTCGGGATCGCGCATGTGATACTGGCGGAAGATCTCCGCCTGCGCGCGGAAGTAGACCTCCGGATACCGCACGTGGGCCTTCAGGTTGGCGGGCATCTGAGCGCTGGGGGTAAAGAGCTTCGGAAAGAGCCGCATGTAGACCTGGATCACCGGATCATTGGGCTCGAAGACGTACACCTTTACGGTTCCGTCATAGGCATCCACCGTCGCCTTGACGCTATTGCGCAGGTAGTTGTAAGCTCCGCCGCCCAGCGCCCGGGAATACGGATGACGCCGCGAAGTCGTATAGCCGTCCAGCATCCAGATAAGCCGCCCTTCCTCGGTGATGACCAGATACGGGTCAGCATCCCATTCCAGGAAACTCGCCACGGCATCGACCCGTTCGCGCGCGTTGCGACGGATCATCATGCGGCTTTCGGGCGTCATGAACTGTGTGAACAGGATGTTCCAATCGCTCTCGCGCAACATCGCGGCAAAGCGCATGCCGAACGAGGCGATGGGGAAACCGCCTTTGCCCTCGTAGCTGGAGTGCACATTGTCCGAGCCGGAGGGGTAGTTGAACTCCTGCTGGCCGGTTCGGACAAACACCGGTTCGTGCGTCACCTCGCCGTAATAGATCTCCGGGCGCGTGATTTTGAAGCCCGGCTGCGTAATCTCTGGCGGTGCGTTGCGAATGAAGAGGTCCGGCAAGCCATCGGGCGTAGTTTGATTGGCGCGGGCGGCCACCACGCCGTAGCCGTGGGTGTAGACGAAATGCGGATTATTCCAACGCGACCTCGCCTCCGGCACTTGTTGCACGTCAATCTCGCGGGGCGAAATCAGCACCTGCTGAATTTCGCGAGTGCCATCGGGCTTTGGCACCCAGTAGCGATCGACGTCCGTGTCGGCAAAGACGTAATAGGGCCGCAGCGCCTGAATTTGCGTCACCGCATCGTGGAACGGCTTCCAGTCCCACAGGCGAACGTTGTCCAGCAGGGTTCTGTTTTGCAGTGCCGCCGAAGAGGCTTCCGTCGTATTGGCTTTCGCGCCGAAGTCAACTTCTTTCAACTTGCCGGTAAGCCCATAGGCCGACCGCGTGCCCTCCAGATGGCGCTCGATGTAGGGCCGCTGAATCGTAATCTCACTCGGCTTGACGTAGAACGTGTAGACCAACCGTGGAAGCACGAGGGAAACCACGTAGAGCAGTCCCAGCAGTCCGATCGCGGCAATCCGCCACTTCAATACGAACAGCACCGCCGACACTAATGACGCGGCCATCAGCATCCACAACAAGGGAATCGAGAACTTTTCATCGACGTAATCGACCCCGACTAGCAAGCCATGATCGTTCCGTAACAAGTCATAGCGGTCCAGGTAGAACCCCACGGCCAAGCCCAGAAAGAACAGCGCGCCCATCACGCGCACAAAGGCGGAATCGAGCGCGCGGCCGATGTTGAGATCCCGCAAGTCGAAACCATCGGGCGGAATCTCGCGCACCCGAACCATCAATTGCGTGGCTTGGCTGGAGAGCCAGTAGATCAAGCCCCCCACCACCGCCGCCACCGAGACGAAGCTCAGCAGGAGCCGGTAAAACGGCATCTCAAAAAAGTGAAAGGCCAGTGATTGATTGAAGACGGGATCGCGGTAGGTGTCTGTAGCCGCCTGCGACCCGTAGAACCGGGCCACAGCCCACGCATCCACGGTCACCGCGGCGATCACAACGGAGAGCACCAGCAGCACAAGGGTGCTGATGCGGGCATAGTTCGGATAGCGGCTCAGTCCGGCCCCGCCGCTTTTCATCCCGCGCGCATGCACGGTGAAGAAGAAGACAAACAGCAGGACGGCCGCGCCAACGATGGGCGCCGCCGCATAGAACCAAGTGTCGAACCAGAGGTCGACTTGTCCGATCTCCTGCCACCAGGCATAGTCAATGATCAGGCCGGCAATGCTGCGGGCGAAAAAGAGGAGCAGGAAAAGACCGATGAGGATGACGCCCAGGGAGAATCTGCGCGGACGGGGGGAAGGAATCTCGTAAACGGCCATGCTCTTATCATGGCACCCAAATGCGAAAGGGGGAGCGAAATCGCTCCCCCGCCGCGTCGAACAGGTACTACGCTGGGATCTTCAATACTTGGTCCCCTGCAGATCGGGGTCGATCACCTTCTGAATGATAACATGCCCTCTATGAAGCCCCTGCTCCCGCTGGCATTCTCGGTACTGGCCGCCGCCCAAACCTACCGATTGGTGCCGGACTGGCCGCAGCTTCCCCCGGGCATGGCCAAGCTCAACCAAGCCACGGCCGTCGCCGTCGCCGCGGACAACCGGGTCTACGTTGCGCACCGCAACCGCGAACAGCCGATCCTGGTCTTCGAAGGCGGCACCGGTAAGCACTTGGCTTCGTTTGGCAAAGGCGAGTTACTCAATCCGCACGGGCTGAACCTCGATGCCCAGGGCCATCTGTGGATTACCGATATCGAGTTACACCAAGTCTTCGAATACTCGCCCGCCGGCAAGCAGTTGCGCGCGTGGGGAGAGAAAGGCAAAGCCGGCCTGGATGATGCCCACTTCGACAAGCCCACCAACGTCGCGGTCGCCCCGAATGGTGACTTTTACGTCGCCGATGGATATGGGAATTCGCGCGTGGCCAAGTTCAATGCCGCCGGTAAGTTTTTGTTGAGTTGGGGCAAGCCTGGCACGGCCGCCGGCGAGTTCGACATGCCGCATGGCATCGCCCTCGACAAACAGGGCCGCGTGTATGTCTGCGATCGGGGCAACAGCCGAATCCAGATCTTCGATCCGAACGGCAAGCCTCTCAAGCAGTGGCAGAGCAAGGAACTGGGCCGGCCGTGGGGAATCGAGTTCGCCAAAGACGGTTCTATCTTCGTGGTGGATGGCGGCGATGGCCCGCACAAAGGCCCGGACCGTAGCCAGGCACTTAAGCTCGATGAGAATGGCAAGATCAAGGCCACCTGGGGCAAGATCGGCCTGGGCCCCGGCGAGTTCGACTGGGCTCACGATATTGCCGTTGGTCCCGACGGCGCCGTCTATGTCAGCGACGTACGCAACGGTTGCCGCGTGCAGAAATTCTCGGCTCGCTAACATGCTCACCTTTCCTCAGATCGTTCGCCTGCGGACCTGGGTCTCGATGAATCCCCATCTGAACCTGGGCCAGCCGACCGTACGCGGCAGTGAGGTCACGGTCGCCCACTTACTCGACTCACTCCGCGGCGGGCAGTCCGCGGAAGAGTTTGCGGCACAACATGCGGTAAGCTTGGAGGCAGTCAAAGCGATTTGGAGCGAACTGGGTGCGCAGTAACTTTGTCTTGTTTGGCTGGGTGCATTGGCTGATCCTGCTCACGATTCCGGCCCTGGCTTGGGCAGCCAGCCAGCTCACACGGAAGTTTCCCCAACAGGCAAAGATTCACCGTTGGACCTTCGGGGGACTCCTGCTGCTGAACGAACTCATTTACTACGGCTATAAGTTCTCCAAGCACTGGTTCCAGTTCCCGGCAGGGCTGCCGCTCCAACTGTGCGATCTCATTGTCTGGCTGACAGTCATCGCCGCCTTCACGCTCTGGCAGGCTCCTTTTGAGTTCGCTTTCTTCACCGGCCTGGTCGGCACCAGCATGGCCGTCCTTACCCCGGACCTTTGGGATCCGTTTCCCAGCTATCCCACCATTTACTTCTTTCTGGCGCACGGCGGCATCGTGGCCCTGCTGCTCTACCTTTGGTGGAGCCGCCAGGCCAAGCCCCAACCCGGCTGTGTCTGGCGCGTGATGCTGATGCTAAATGCCTACGCCATCACCATCGGCTTATTCAATTGGCTCTTCAAGACCAATTACATGTACTTGTGCCAGAAGCCCGCCGGAGCGTCACTGCTGGACTACTTCGGACCCTGGCCGATCTATCTACTGGGCGGCGAGTTACTCGCGCTCGCGTTCTTTACGGTACTGGCGTGGCCGTTCCGCCGCCCGGCAACCGCCTAAGGCAATCGCGCAGATAGGCCTGGTCCACCGGATCCACGGCCAACGCCAGCGCCCGCTGATACGCCGTGGCCGACTCTGTCCATCGGCCCAGGCGGCGCAGCAGATCGGCCCGCGCGGCGTGCAGTAAGTGATAGCGATCCAGAGACACGAGCCCGTCCATCAGACGCAAACCCTGTTCAAGGCCGCTACTCATCGCCACCGCCACGGCATGATTCAGGCGCACCACCGGCGTATCCTGGTGCCGCAGTAACTCCCGGTACAGTAACTCAATCTGCGCCCAATCCGTGTCCGGCATCGACCGGGACTCGGTGTGCACGGCCGCGATCGCCGCTTGTATCTGGTAACTGCCCGGTTGCCGCCGGGCCAGCGCCGCGTTGAGCAACCGCACGCCCTCCCGAATCTGCCCCTGATTCCAAAGCCGCCGGTCCTGCTCTTCGAGCGTCAGAAATCGCCCCTCTTCCGAGATCCGCGCCGCTGACCGCGAGTCCTGCAGCAACATCAACGCCAATAGGCCCGTCGCCTCCGTCTGCTGCGGCATCAGATCGAGCAGCACGCGCGCCAGGCGGATCGCTTCGGCGGCGAGCGACTTGCGCCGCGCCGAATAGCCTTCGTTGAAGATGAGATACAGCGTCGCCAGCACGGCCCGCAGGCGCTCGGGCAAAGCCGAGGCCGGTGGCACCTGATACGGAATCCCGGCGAGCGAGATCTTGCGTTTGGCCCGCACCAGGCGCTGCGCCAAGGTCGCTTCGGGCACCAGAAAGGCCCGGGCAATTTCCGGCGTCGAAAGCCCGCCCAGCGTGTGCAGCGTCAGCGCCACTTGCGCTTCTATAGACAGTGCCGGATGACAGCAGGTGAAGATCAGCCGCAATTGGTCGTCACGCATTTCCCAGTCCGTTTCGACTTCCATGGCGGCAACCACCATCGGAGTTCCGTACTCGAGTAACAATTCGGACCGGCGCTTTTGCAGCCGCATGCGGTCCAGCAGTTTCCGCCGCGCAACGGTCAGTAGCCAGGCGCCCGGCGTCGCGGGTAAACCCTCGCTCGGCCAATGGGCCAGCGCCGCCACCAGGGCATCCTGCAAGGCCTCCTCGGCGAGGTCGAAGTTGCGCGCCAGGCGAATGAGCGTGGCCAGAATCCGGCCACGCTCCTCCTGAAAGACCTCTTCAACCATTCATCATGGCCGACACATCCATCACCGGACGCACCTCCACCGCCACGCCGGAGAAGGTATGGATCGCGCAAATCTGTTTGGCGCAGGCCAGAGCTTCGTCGAGATTCGGGCAATCGACAATGTAGTAGCCGCCCAACTGCTCCTTGGTTTCGGCGTAAGGGCCGTCCGTGGTGAGGGGCGTGCTGTTCGCCGCCTGCCTCAGCGTCGTTGCCGTCGAAACCGGCTGCAACGGATCGCCCGCCACATAGATCCCTCGCTTCTTGATGTCGTCGGTGAAAGCAAAGTAGCCGCCAAAAAGCTGCTCCATCTGTTCCTTCGTCGCCGTGCAATCGGCCACTTCGTCGTTGTAGATCATCAACATGTACTTCATGGTCAGAGTTCCTTTCCTTCGGGCGCCGTTTCGGCGCGCTCACCAGATCGACGAACCGTAGCCCCGGAAATCGACAGGCTCAATCCTCTATTTTGATCCCCCTTCCCTCCTAATGGGACTAAAGTGAATCCACCAACCCGCCGATAGACAGGCTTCAGTTCAATACGTGTGGTTCCTGACCGAGCTTTTGTGGCGCGGCTAGGGATTTTTTCTTGAGGGCCCGCCTTGGCGGTCCCTCTTTTTTCTTGGCATCCTGGAAGGGATGCGATTGATTCTATTTGGGATGCTGGCCTTCGCCGCCTCGCTGCCGCCAGGCAGCCCCTGGCCCGTCACCGAAGGAGAGACCCTCTCCGGCACAAAACTGAGTCTGCCCGGTGCCGCGCAAGGTAAGCCGGCCCTCATCGTGATGACCTTCAGCAAAGAAGCCGGCGAAGCCTCCAAACCCTGGTGCACACGCATTCTGAAGGACTTCTCCCCAGCTCAGCTTAACCAAATCGCGATGCTGGAGAAGGCCCCCCGCCTCGTCCGCGGGCTCATCCGCCGCGGGATGCGCGGCGACATGCCCACGAACCTCCACGCCCGCACCATTCTGCTGTACCAGGGCGACGCTGAGTGGCGCCAGCGGCTCGGCATCGGCAATGACCGGCTTCCTATCGTAGTCGTGCTCGACGCCCAGGGCCGCATCGCCGCCCATTACGCCGGAAATTTCGACGAATCCCAGTATCAGAAATTGAGAACGAATGCGCTTTGAACTTGAGGCCGTCTGCCCCACCACAGGCGCCCGCGCCGGTCACCTCCACACCGCCCATGGCGTCATCCCAACGCCGATCTTTATGCCCGTCGGCACGCAGGGCACGGTGAAAGGGCTTACCCCCCAGCAGCTGATTGAAGAGGTGAATGCCCCCATCATCCTCGGCAATACCTATCACCTGTTCCTCCGTCCCGGTCACGAACTGATTCAGCGGCACGGCGGATTGCATGGGTTCATGAACTGGCCGCGCGCCATCCTCACTGATTCCGGCGGCTTCCAGGTCTGGAGCCTCTCCGGTCTGCGCAAGATCTCCGACGACGGCGTCGTCTTCTCCTCGCATTTGAACGGCGACCGCCATCTTTTCACGCCCGAAGGTACCGTCGACGTCCAGATGGCCTTCGGCTCGGACATCCTGATGGTGTTGGACGAATGCGTCGGCTATCCCGCCGAGCCCAAGGACATCCGCCGGGCGATGGACCGCACCATCGCCTGGGCCAGGCGCCAGTTTACGCACTATCGCGAACAGCACGCCGATCGGGTCGCCACCAACACGCTCTTCCCCATCGTCCAGGGCGGCATGGATGCCGAACTCCGCGCCGCTTGCGCCGGTGAACTCGTCCAACTCAATGCCGAAGGCTACGCGATCGGCGGGCTCAGTGTCGGGGAGCCCCGCGAGCTCAGCCTAGCGATGACGGAGGTGACGGCCCCGCTCCTGCCGGCCGAAAAGCCTCGCTACGTGATGGGCGTAGGGTTGCCTGAGGAGTTGACCGAATACGTCGCCCGCGGCGTCGACATGATGGACTGCGTGATGCCCTCCCGCAATGCCCGCAACGGCTGTCTGTTCACGAGCCAAGGCAAGGTCCTGATCAAGCAAGCCCGCTTCCGCGACGACTTCGGCCCGCTGGACCCCAACTGCGGCTGCTACACCTGCCGCAGTTTTTCCCGCGCCTACCTGCGCCACCTCTACATCGCCAGCGAAATGCTCTTCGGCACCCTGGCCACCCTGCACAACCTGCGCTTCTACCTGGATCGCATGCGCGGCATGCGTACGGCGATTGTCGAAGGCCGCTTTCCCGCGTTTTTGGCCGAGTCGCGGGCGGTGCCGGAGCAGGCCCCATGATGCCGCCACCGCAGGCGATCGCGTTCCGTCAGCCGCCAGCTTTCCTTACTTTCCGCGGCTTGGCGGTCTGCGCGGAGGCTGCGGGCATCTCGACTACCGGGGACGGCGGCTTCTTCAACAAAGCCAGGGAACTCTTCAGCGCCTCCATGATGTCGGCCACAGGAGCCATCTCCTGCGCTACCGGCGCCGCGACGATCTCCTGACCGTTCACCTTGGCATCGATCATCGAGCGCAGGGTCTGCCGGTAAGTGTCGTGGTATTTTTCGGGCTCAAACGGCGCGGCGAGCCCATCGATCAAGGCCATCGCCATGTTCAATTCGCGCTCCTTCACCGCCTCCAGATTGGTGCGGAACTCATCCAGTGCGCGCACTTCATCCTGGTAGTACATGGTGTGCAGCAACATGCCGTACTTGCCGGGCCGCAGAATCACCACATGTTCGCGATTGTGCATGGTGATCTTCGCCAAACCATCGTAGCCGGACTTTTTCATGGCATCGAACAGCAGCGTGTAAGCCTTCTCGCCCGCCTCGTCCGGGTGAATGTAATAACCGCTTTCCAGGTACACCGCATCGATTTCGGTGGCCTTCACGAACTCCAGGATCTCCATCACCTTCGCCGTCTTCGGCTGAATGCGCTTGATGTCCTCCTCGTCGATCACCACATAGCGATCCTTCTCGTACTCGAAGCCCTTCACCAGTTGGCTACGCGACACCGGCTGATCATCGGCGACGCTATGCAGCACCTGCTTCACGCGCGAATGGGTATCTTTGGTGAGTTGATTGAAGCTGATGGTCTCGGGACGGGCCGCGGCCAGCAGCTTGACCGGAAGGCTGATGAGGCCAAAGGTGATGTGGCCCTTCCAAATCGTGGATGCCATGGGGGAGATAAACCTCTCTAGAACATTTTCGGGTACGTTTGTGGCTAATTCGTAGATATCATGGAAGTGTCCGATTCACAAGGGTTTAGGGACTATGGCGCTCGAAGATTACGCGCGGAAAAGAGAATTTAATCGCACGCCGGAACCGGGCCCCCAGATGTCGCAGCCCGGGGCGCGGGACCACAAGATCTTCTGTATTCAGCGCCACGCCGCCCGCCGCCTCCACTACGACCTCCGCCTCGAAATCAATGGCATCCTGAAAAGCTGGGCCGTCCCGCAGGGCCCCACGCTGGATCCGGCCATCAAGCGACTCGCCGTCCACGTCGAGGATCATCCCCTCCTCTACGCCCACTTTGAGGGCAACATCCCCAAGGGCAACTACGGCGGCGGCAGCATGATGCTCTGGGACTCCGGCACTTATGAACTCCTGGGCGACATGGACGTCGAGGCTCAAATCGACCGCGGCGATTTTAAGTTCCGCCTCCACGGCCAGAAGGTGCAAGGCGAGTTCGCGCTGGTGCGGATCAAGTCCAGCAAAGCCAATGAGTGGCTGCTGATCAAGAAGAAGGATGCCGCCGCCCGCGCGGAATGGGACATTGAACAGTTCGCTCACTCCGTCGCCACCGGGCGCACCCAGGACGAGATCGCCGCGGACTTGCCCGCCCGCACCACCGCGCAGATGCCCGAAGGTCTGACGCCGATGTTAGCCAGCCTCGGCCCCACGCCCCGGGGCGAGCAATGGGTCTATGAGATCAAATGGGACGGCGTGCGGGCGCTCTGCTACATCTCCGGCGGCAAGACCAAACTTGTCGGCCGCCGGGGCACCCTCTTCGATCGCCAGTATCCTGAACTTGACAGTCTGGCTCAAGCCGTCAAAACACCCACCGCCATCCTCGACGGCGAGATCTGCGCGCTCGACGACGCCGGCCGTCCCAGCTTCGAAAAGCTGCAGCCCCGAATCATGGCGACCGGCACCAGCGCCATCGTCCGTATGGCCCGCAGTAACCCGGTCGTCTTTTTTGCCTTCGACTTACTGTACGCCGGCGGCCAGGATTTGCGCGACTTACCCTTGCTGGAACGCAAGGAACGCTTGCGCGCGCTGATCGAAGTAACTCCCCACCTACGCTACTCGGACCATTTCGCCACCGGCGTTGACGAGTTACTCGCCGCCGCCAAAGCACAGGGCCTCGAAGGCGTGGTGGCCAAGCATAAGCAAAGCCGCTACGTCGGCGACCGCACCCGCGATTGGGTGAAGCTCAAGATCCGCCAGGAGCAGGACGTCGTCATCGCCGGTCGTATGGCCGGTGAACGTCCGCCGTTCGGCTCCTTGTTGATGGGCGTTTGGGACCAGGGCAAACTCCTCTACGCGGGCACCGTCGGCAGCGGCTTCGATGGCCCCTTGCTCAAAAAACTCGCCGCCAGACTCGCCCCCTACGAGACCACCCAATCCCCCTTTGCCGAAGCCATCAGGTTCCCGCGCGAAGTCGTCTTTACCCGTCCCGAACTTGTCGCCACCGTGGCTTATCACGAGTTCACGAGCGAAGGCCGGCTCCGCGCTCCAGTCTTTATCCGGTTGCGCGACGATGTCGCGCCGCAGGAGTGCGTCCGGACTCCAGCCGAAGCCATCACCGCCCGCGAGCCCCTGCTTCCGGAAGGGAAGGAAGAAGCGATCCTTACCGTCGATGGCCACCGGCTGAAGTTCACCAACCTGAACAAGACTTACTACCCCGACGACGGCATTGCCAAACGGGAATTGATTAACTACTATGCGGCCGTCGCGGACTTACTGCTGCCCCATCTCGCCGATCGCCCGTTGTCCCTACGGCGGTACCCCGACGGGATCGCCCAGGCGGGGTTCTTTCAGAAAAACGCCGCGGAAGGCTTTCCGCCCTGGATGCGTACCGCCACCATCGTCGCGGAGAACCACGAGCAGCGCGAACAGATCATCGGCGGCGCCCGCGCCGACCTGCTCTATCTCTCGAATCTGGGCTGCATCGACCAGAACCCGTGGATGAGCCGCCTCGATACCCTCGACCATCCGGACTTCATCCTGATCGACCTCGACCCGTATGAGTGTCCGTACTCAAAAATCGTCGAAGCTGCCCTGCTCATTCGTCACAAGCTCGACTTACTCGAACTCACTGGTTACCCCAAGACCACCGGCGGCAATGGACTGCATATCTTCGTCCCGCTTGAACCGATTTACACCTACGATCAATCACGGGGCATTGCGGAAGTGTTAGCGCGGATGGTCGCGGCCGAACGACCGGATTTGTTCACTTTGCCCCGCGCCGTCGGCAAGCGCGACCCCGGCAAAGTCTATTTCGACTATCTTCAAAACGCTCGGGGTAAAACGATCTCCGCCCCCTACGTACCGCGCGCCCACCGGGGTGCCCCCGTGGCAACGCCGCTTGAGTGGCGCGAGTTGCGTCACACGCTGAAGCCAACGGACTTCCACCTGCGTAACGCCATGGAGCGTTTCGATCGCACGGGCGACTTGTTTGCCGGCGTGCTCGCGAAACCCCAGCAGCTCGAAACCGCCTTCGAAAAACTGGAGGAGTTACTCAGCCGTTAAGATTGCGATTAATCCGCATGATCGCTTCGTCGATCTCAGCGGGACTCTTAAAGCCCATCGTCATCGCGTTCACCGTCCCGAGGCCCAGCACGTACTTCAGTGACGCCTCTCGCTCCTCAGGTGCCCGGAACATCCCTTCACCGACTAACTTCATGCCGATTACGCCGGTGCCCTGGCCGTTGATCTGCTTGATGCGCGAAGTCACCTCACCCACGTCGCCGCGCTCGGCGCCCGTCGAGTCGCCCTTCAGCGAATCCATGCGGGCTCCGTTGTGGTTCACCCGCAACAACGCGACATCCAGCCAGTTATTGCCCGGGAATGCTCGCAAGGGCAAAAGCCCATGGCAGGACGCGCCGTGGGACATCATCACTTTCTTGTCCTTCATCTCGGAGAACGAGTCGCGCAGACGTTCCAATTCCGTGGGCCACAGCGGGGTCCGGACGTTGTGCAGCAGCACGATATCGAAGTACTCGCTGTTGAGCTCTTTACGGAAGCGGTCCAGCGTACCCTTGGGATCCTCGGCCTCGCGCCACTTGAACTTGGTCATGAGACGATAGCTGTCGCGCGGAATGCCCTTCAACGCTTCGGCCAGCATTTCGTGCATCCCCTCGTAGTTGTCGGCCGATTCGAAGAAACGGATGCCGCTGTCGTAGGCATGCCGCACCAACCGCGTAAATTGGGCCTGCCCCAGTTCGCGCTGCACCCGCCCGCCATGGGTACCGGTGCCGAACGCGAGCCGCGTCACCTTCACGCCGGAATTGCCCAAGGGCACCCAGTCCGTGGCGGAACGTTTCTGGGCGAAAGCGGGTACGGTGACGGCCGTGGCGGCCAAAGCGGCATTGCGAAGAAAGCGGCGGCGGGAACAGGGTGTCATCTTGCGGAGAACTGTAGCATATTCGCCGCTGCGATTGAAGCCCCAAGTTGCTGACTCCATGGAGTTAACCAGAACCACATGCCGCGATCTTCCGCCTCGGGGCCTACACTGGTACGAATGGGCTATCAACTGGCTGGCAACTACGAACCGCGCGGTGATCAGGGCACCGCCATTGACGCGATGGTGCGCGGAATTATGGATGGCGAATCGCATCAGGTGCTGCTCGGTGTCACGGGCTCTGGCAAGACTTTTTCGATGGCCAAGACCATTCAGCGTCTCGGACGTCCCGCTCTCATCCTGGCCCACAACAAGACCCTGGCCGCGCAACTTTACCAAGAATTTAAGGGTTTTTTCCCCAGCAACGCCGTCGAATACTTCGTCAGCTACTACGACTACTACCAACCGGAAGCCTACATTCCCACCAGCGATACCTACATTGAGAAGGAAGCCACCGTCAACGAAGACCTCGATAAGCTTCGCCTTTCGGCCACTCGCTCGCTTTTTGAGCGCCGAGATTGCATCATCATCGCCAGCGTTTCCTGCATCTATGGCCTCGGTTCGCCCGAAGCGTATTACGGCATGCTGCTGATGCTCGAAAAGGGCCAGAGGATCAGCCGCCAGGCGATCCTGCAGAAACTCGTCGAAATTCTCTACGCCCGCACCGACGCGTCCTTTGAGCGCGGCACCTTTCGCGTGCGCGGTGACGTGATCGAAGTCTTCCCTACCTACGACGACAATGCTTTCCGCATTGAGCTCTTCGGCGACGAAATCGACTCGCTCTCGCAGATCGATCCCGTCATCGGCACGGTCCGGCAGACCTATACCCGCTTACCCATCTATCCCAAAAGCCACTACGTCATCACGCCGGACCGCAAGACCACGGCCGCCGAGTCCATCGCCCTGGAACTCGACTGGTGGCATGGGGAACTCGTCAAACAAGGCAAGCTGATCGAGGCCCAGCGCCTGATGCAACGCACGCAATTTGACCTGGAGATGATCCGCGAGATCGGCTATTGTCACGGCATCGAGAATTACTCGCGTCATCTTTCCGGCCGCCTGCCCGGCGAAGCCCCGCCCACGCTGCTGGACTATCTGCCCGCCGACAGCCTAATCTTTCTGGACGAAAGCCACGCCACGGTCCCGCAGATTGGCGGCATGTTCAACGGCGATCGCGCCCGCAAGCAGAACCTCGTCAATTTCGGGTTCCGCTTACCCAGCGCCCTCGACAATCGGCCGCTCACCTTCGAAGAGTTTGAGAATCGCGTCAACACCACGGTATACGTTTCCGCCACCCCCGGCCCCTATGAACTCACCAAGACGGGTGGCGTCGTGATTGAGCAGGTGATCCGTCCGACCGGCTTGGTCGACCCCATCGTCGAGATTCGTCCCATCAAGGGCCAGGTGGATGACCTCCTGGGGCAGATTCGCGCCCGCGTGGAACGCAATGAGCGCGTGCTCGTCACCACGTTGACCAAAAGAATGGCCGAGGATTTATCGGAATACTACTCAGAAGTCGGCGTCAAATGCCGCTACATGCACTCAGAAATTACCACCCTCGAACGAGTCAAAATCCTCCGCGACCTTCGCCGCGGCGAGTTCGATGCACTCGTCGGCGTCAATCTCCTCCGCGAAGGACTCGATCTCCCGGAGGTCTCGCTCGTTGCCATCCTGGATGCTGATAAAGAAGGATTTTTGCGTTCCACCGGCTCCCTCATCCAAACCATCGGCAGAGCCGCCCGCAACGTCAATGGCGTCGCCATCCTCTACGCCGACAAAATGACGGACAGCATGAATAGGGCCATTAATGAAACAAATCGACGAAGGAAAATACAGGAAGATTATAATGAACGTAACGGAATTACACCGGAGACCATTGTTAAGCCAATTGATGGAAATTTAATTGCAGTAATTGAGGCCGATTATCACACTGTGCCCCTCGAAGAAGAGCCAAATGAGGTAGACTCTATTTCACCTGAACAGCGTGAATTCCTGATCGGGGAACTGGAAGGGCGCATGCGGGAAGCGGCAAAGCACTTCGAGTTCGAGAAAGCGGCTCAGTTGAGGGACCGCATAAAAGTGATTCGGAGCCGAAGTCTTTTATGAAGAGAGTCCATCGGATCGGCTTGGTGACGGCCGGAAAGATCACCGGATTGTGGATTGAAAAGACGCTTGAATTGAAGCGCAACGTGGGTCCTGTCTATTCCACGAGCCTCAGGCTTGCTAGCCGTGCCTCAAATACTTTGCTGCGCACCGGCTTTCATACCACCGACTGGGAGGAGTTGCGTCGCTGCGAAGCCGTGCTGCTATTCCTGCCGGCGAAGAGCCTCCGCACTATCGTCGATGAGTGGCGCGCCCGTGGGTATGACCTGCGCGGATTGCGTTTGGTGCTCTGCGACGAAGAACTGGAACTGGCCGAGTTAGGCGAACTACGCGAACTCGGCGCACAAACCGCCGCCGTGGGTCCGTTGCCGCACTATGAACATCTGCGTTTCATCGGCGAAGGCGACCCGGTGGCCCTTGCGCCCGTCGTTCGCCTGCTCGAAACCGACGGACTCAAATTCACCCGGCTCAACTCTGGCGGCAAACAGCAACTCGCCGATAGTGTTGGCCGTTTGCACTTGGAATCCCTGCCGATGTTTGCGCGCACCGTCGACTCCCTACGCGACTCCGGCTTGGCTCATGACGTCGCCGTCACGCTGGCTGAGAAGTGTTTCTCCCAGGCGCTTCGCCTTTACGCCCGGAACGGCCGTCGCGTTTGGGACTCACGTGATGCACTTCCGCAAGCCATCTCCCCGCAACAGAGTCCCCAACCGTCCAAATCAGCCGGAGCCACCGGCCCTGATCTTCTGGCCCTCGAAGATGCCCTCGTGCAGGACTGGTCCCGGCCGGCCGCACTCAAGAAGCGCGCCGCCGCAGCCAACAATCAGGGCGGCCAATCCTAGGGCCTCTACTCAACAAACCAACTTCGAAGCGCGGCGGGTGCTCGGCGGCCCTGGATACCGAGATACAAGATGTCGTTCATCTCTGCGTCCTCAATGAGGTCGGCCTCGGAAAAATCGAGCTTCGCCGACTGGGCCGCCAATCGGTGGCTGGCGGGGTTGCGCTCAGTCAACGACACCCGCGCCGGCTCTAGCGTGTACGGCCGCAAATCCGGTTGGCTTTGGAACGCCCGCCACATCGGCATCGCCGCCGCGTCATAGTGCGTGAGCGGACGAGTTCCGAGAATCAGCCCCATCGTCCGCAGCATCGAGGTCGTGTTGTACATCGTGGAATCGACAATCCCGCGCCGCGTATAGGGCGAAATGATGAATGCCGGGCTGCGATGCGAGTCCACATGATCCGGGCCCGCCTGGGCATCGTCCTCCAACACAAAGATCGCCGTATTCTTCCAGAACCGCGACTTCGACATCGCCTCCACCAACTGGCCGAGCGCCAGGTCGTTGTCGGCAAACTGTGCGGACGGCGTGTAGGCGCCCGCGCGGAAACCCGACGTATGATCGTTGCCCAGACGCATCACCGTCAGCGCTGGAAACTCGCCACGTTGCTCGAACTCCTCCAGATCTTTGAGGAACCACTTCATCCGGTCTCGGTCTGGAAAATTCGTATCGAATCCACGGAAATACGGGTTCGTCACCGCGCCCAACCGCTCGCTGGCCGCTTCGCTCCACTGCTTTTCTCCCTCCTTCGCCGCCGGGATCAGCTTCACGAGCCATCCATAGTTGCGAACCGTCAAGCCCTTTTCAAACGCCGCGTCCCACAGATAGCCGCCCGCCGGATGCACGCCCTTCTCGGACTGATTGATCGGAGGCCGTCCGAAGTACAGGCTGAACTTCCCTCCCCGCCCCGCATACAGATTCGGATACAGCTTTTGCGTATAGTCCGGCGCAATGGCGCCGCTGGACCAGATATGCCCGTCGGCGCTGACATCGCCATTGACATAAAAGTTGTCGAACAGCACAAACTCCCGGGCAAGCTTGTAGTGGTTGGGCCCCTGGGCTTCGTCGAAAAGGGTCAGCGACGGGTCGCCGTTGCCTTTCTCCAACTTCCCGAACACCTGGTCATAGGTACGGTTCTCCTTCACGATGTAGATGACATGCTTGATGGGCGAAGCTTGCCCGGGCTTGGCCGGCACCGGGTTGCCCGCCGGAATCGACACCCGGTCGAGTAGCTCGTCGCGGTAGGGCGTGTTCGCCATCACCGTCTTCGTGTACTCGCGCAGTTGGCTCACGGTGGGCGCCGCCAGCATCGACATCGTCCCCTTGTGCTGCCCGGACACGTAGGTGAAGTCTTTCGTGCCCTCCTTCATGTTGTTCGGGAAGGACCGCAGCCCCTTGCCATTCAGGATGAGCAGCCGCCCGTCCGGCAGCAACGCCACGCTCGTTGGATACCATCCCGCCGGAATGAAGCCCAACACGCGGCTGCGCTCACGGCTCACATCCACCACCGCCACCGAATTGGCGTCCGAACACACCACGAACAATTGCTTGCCGTCGCGGCTCAGCGCCAACCCGGATGGTGTCATGCCCTTCGGCTGCCGCGGCGTCATCGATACGTTGATCCGCTCCCGCACGGCGCCATCGAGCCCCAGCCGGTAAACCTCATTCGTATTGGCCGCCGCGACGAAGTAGCTTTGGCCGCCCCTGACAATATCTGAGGAATGATCGCCCGCCACGAAGCGTTCCGCGGCACCGTCAGCCAAGCGGTGCCGGTGCACTGCGCTTTCCGTCCAACTGGTCACCAGCAATTGCCCCGGCTCGCACAGAATCCGATAAGGCAAGGCCCCCGTAGCGATACTGCGCACCTGCTTGCCGCTCGCCATCTCGAACTCGAGCACCGCGTTGCCCAGCAGACTCGCTGCGAACACCTGTCCCTTTTCGTTTACCTGCACGTCGCCCACAAAGGCTTGCGCGTCGTCAGTCCTCCAACTTCGCGACAGCGTCAGTTGTCCGCCTTCCCACTTGAGTTCGTGCACCGCGTGCGAATTGCCTCCGCCCACCAACACCCGGTCTCCTGACACCGCTAAACCCAGCCAGGCATCCGGCAGCGAAACACTCGCTACCTGCTCACCGGTTCCTACCTTGTGCGCACTCACCGACGGCTTTGCGTGCCCTGCCTGCAAAATGAACACAAATTGTCCATCGGCTGACAGACGCTGGTTCATCGGCAGGTTGCTCAGCGGCACTTGGCGTCCCGCCGGTTTCACGATCCATCCGCTCACCAGACGGTTGCCACCGCCCACCACCGGACCCGGCTGTTGCGCCGCCAGACTCATCGCCAGGATCGGCCAAATCCGCCACTTCATACTCTTTCCTCCCACGCGCGCTTTGCCGTTAAATCGACGATCGACTCCAACTTGCCCGGCTTCCGCCCGTACACCAACAAAGGAATCCGTCGCTCATGCAGCGATCCATGCGTCCGCACGCGCACTTCGGTACGCTTCGCCTTCAACTGGCCCAGAGCCGCGTTCTTCGCTGCCAGCACAAACAAATCGCCGGTCCGCTCCGCCATCAACCGGAACTGCCGCGCGGCCTCATTTCTCGGGATCGCGGCTTCGATCCCCGGCTCGGCCAGCAGCGCTTCCCTGGCTTTGCCGGCCTCTGCCGGATTCTCGAGGTCCAGATAGAGGCTTCCACCCAGGTCCTGGTGATGCACCTTGTGCTTGTCGGCAATCGCCGCCGCGCCGCTAGCCCGGATGCCCTTCTCCGCCAGCACCCTCACCGGATCGATCGCCACGGTCTTCTCATTCATGCCGTGATCGGCACACAGGTAAAGTTCCAGTTTCGGGTGGTCGTCCACCATGCCGGCCAGTAACCCGTCCAACCGCTTCAGATGCTCCTGGGACCGCGACTCACCCGGCGGATAAGTATGCATCATGTAATCGGTGGTCGTTAGATACAGTAAGTCCACATCCGGCCGTCGTAACAGCGTCCGTCCCTGCTCGAAGACCCAGTAACTGTTCGCCGCCTCGTACATCGGAATCCCCTGCTTTTCAGCGCCCACCGACGTCCCGACGTTCGCCGCAATCAGTGTCCGGATCTTATCCTTCGCCCCGCAGAAAGCCGTTTTCCAGCCCTTCTCCTGGGCGGTCTCAAACACCGTTTTCCGCATCAGATACTTCGGCGACGACATCTCAACCACGCGGCCCAACTCACGGTCCAGAAATGTATTCGCCGTAATTCCATGACGATCGGGGAAGGAGCCTGTCGCCAGCGATGCATTGTTGACGTTGGTGAGGGAGGGCATGGCGCAATTGCCCTCCCGGTAGACTCCCTCCGTCATCAAGCGTTTCAGGTTCGGCATCTCACTGGCGGCGATGTAATCCGGCCCTAAGCCATCGATCAGGCAGATCAACACCTTGCGCCGCGGCGCGGCCATGGCCGCCGCCAGTAAAGAACGCCTCGAAATAGAAATCATGCAGCTCCTTCTAGAAGTTCAGCCGGAAAGTTAGTTGCACCAGCCGCGGTGTGTTCACGAAAGACGAAACCCGGCCAAAGTTCGTATCCAGTGGATTGACGCTCGGATTCCCCAGCACCTGCTTGTTCAGAGCATTGATCAGGTCCACCCGGAACGACATGCGGATCCGTTCGCTCACCAATACATTCTTCATCAGATTCGCATCGATCTGCTGCAGGGTCTCCGTTCGTAGCCAGTTCATGCGGCTCGGAAAAGCCCGCGCATGGAACGTACCCGGCACTCGGGCCGAAGCCCGCTCGAACTGATCCGTCCGGAACCAGCGATCTTGCGTGCGCTCCGAACTCGGCAGCACAATGTCCCGATAGTCGTTGCCGTAGAAGAAGACGTTGCCGAAATCGATGCACTCGCCGCTCTGCCGTTGCGAGGCCGCGCCTAGCTGCCAGCCGCCCAACGCCCGCCGGCCCCATCCGTCCCGCAGCCACGGTTTGCCCTTTCCGAAAGGCAGTTCGTAGAGCGCCGTCACCACCCAACGATGCGGACGCGAGAAGTCGCTTTCGCGCCACAAGGGCTTCTCGTCATACGGGTTCGCAAACCAGTCCCGCGACATCGTGTGTGACCATTCCCAATGGGTATTGAAGACCAAGCCATTGCGGAACCGTCGCTCCAGGCGCACCACCATCGAATTGAATTTGTTCTCGCCGATCGGCTCTTGCGACTGCGTTAAGCCAGTCTGATGCGGGAAGGGCCGCAGCAACTGATTCTTCCGTACCACCGGTGAAGAAAAGAAGCTGAGCGTCGACAGGTCCTGGTAGAGCGCGGGATTGCTGGTCTGCAACCCCGTGAGGTTCGCCAGGCGGAAAGGATTGGGCACGTTAGCGTTCATGGCCGTATCCACTGCCGTGTTACGCGCGTTGCCCGTGGCCCAATATTGCTGAGGCAGAGCATTCAAATCTCGGGTTACTCCAAGATTCGGTACGTAGCCCCAGTTATAGCTCACACCAATCAGCATGTCCTTCCACAACAATCGCTCCACCTCAACGCGCGCTTTGCGGGACTCTGCCGGCGAGAAGTCGGTGCCGATATGCCCGTAGCTTCTCCCCAATAGGCTATTGCTCCCCAGCGAGTTTCCGGCCGGCACGTCGAACCGCGTCCCATCCGAACGAACCGGAAACGGATTCGTCAGCGGATTGTTTCCCGCCGATCCGAAGTAACCGTAGTTCCAGCTCGCTCCCGCCTCGTTCGTCACATTCGTTAGCGTCGACCGGTTGTACCCGAACTGGTTCGCGAATGTATGGCTGGCATTGAGCGTGTCGTAATAGACTCCGAAGCCACCCCGGATGACGGTCTTCTCGTTCACCTGATAGGCGAAGCCAATGCGCGGCATCAATCGCGTCGTGGGATTGGTCAACGTTCGCGGAACACCCTGTCCCAGATAGCTAGGCCCACCCAGCACCCGGAAATTCGCCGCGGCGACTTCCGGTATCGGTGAAGCGGCATATGCCGCCTGCGCCGCGTCGGTGATCGCCAGCTTCAGCGTCGGATCGTATCCCCGCAGTCCCCGGTCAAACCGCTCCTTGATTCCGCCTTCGTACTCTACCCGCGCACCGAAATTTAAGGAGAGACGCTTGCTCACCCGCCAATTGTCCTGGAAGTAGAAGCCATGCCGCAATGTCGTCGCGTAGTAAGTATCGTTCGTGTCTACCTGCACTGTTGACGGCGTGCCCAGCATAAACGCCGCCCACTCCGTCCCCAACGTCCCAACGCCAGCGGCCGCTGAGTTCTGCCGTACAAGGTCGTTGCTGAAGCGGAACAGCCCCGACGTGTATCCCGGGTAGCTCAACCCTGAATCGCCGCCGACGCTGTAGTACATGCGAGGATCCCAACCAGCTGTTAGACTATGCCGCCCCGCGTACTTCGAAATTTGGACGCGCAGCGATCCGATCGATGTCGGCAGCAATGCAACGCGCGGATTACTTAACTGCCGATAGTTCGTGAAGGCCACGGACGGCAAGGTGCTCTGCGTTCCCGCCTTCGCATCCAGGTACTCCGGCAGTCCTACCTGCGACGCCTTATAGGACCATTGCACCTCGTTCAGCGGACGGTTGTCCCAGTATCGGTTGTAGGACAAATTGACATTCAACAGCGTAGCGGCGTCGAACGTCCGCACGTAATCGACACTGCCGCCAATGTTGTTGCGACGCAGCGCCTCAGAATGCAATCCGGGAATTGTCGAATAGGACCAGTCCTGCCGGTCATTGCTGAACTTGTTATAACTCCAGCGGAAGAAGAACTTATCTTTAGCTGTCGCATTCCAGTCGGCGCGATTCTGCATCGCAAAATAGTCATACTTCACCAGCGGGTCGCTGAACAGATTACTGTTTCCGTCCAGATCAGCGATCGCCGGATTGTTAGGCAAAGGATACACTTTCGAATAGAAATCGTACATCTTCGGATTCGCGATGCGACTTAACGGCACCTGGTTTCCGGGAAATGCTTCGCGGACGAATAGACCGTTGGCAGCATTCAGGCGCGTCGTCAAGGGATCATAGATCTGATACCGCGTGGCATTCAAGCGCAACAGCCTCGAGAAGTCACCCCGCCTCTCGTCCGCGGTTGGTACCGTGTAGATCTTGCGTCCCGTCTCCAGATCGAAGAACCGCTCCGTCTGGCCGGTGTAAATAAAGAAGAAGAACAACTTGTTGCGTCCGTCGTAGATCTTCGGGATCCGAACCGGACCACCCAGTGACCCGGAGTAAGTGTTCGACCGCCCGGACGGTTGCCGCGGCTGCGAACGCAACTCCTCCGCCAAGGCTGTATTGCCGGCCAGCTCAGCCGCACGGATCCGTCCCCAATAGACGCCGCTATCGGTGCTCGCTGTCGCGTGCCAGCGCTGCTGCCAGTGCGTATTACTCAACGTGCCGTGAAACTCGTTTGTCCCCGACTTAGTCGTCATCATCACATACGCACCCGTTGAGTGCCCCACTGTCGCGTCGAACGTCGTCGACTCCACCCGCATCTCCTGAATCGCATCGGTGAAGGGCAAGTAAGCCGCCCGCCGCATTTGGCCGCTGTTTGGCGATCCGTCCAAGGACCATTCGTTCCCGCCCACCGCGCCAGTCGCCGAGTGCCCCGAACTGGCATTCGTGAAACTCAGATTTACATTATTGTAAGTCGTTTTCTGCATACCGACCGTCAGCCCTGCCTGCAGAATCACGCTGTTACTCATCGTCGGTAGATCCATCACCAACTTGTTGTCCATCACCTGCGCGGCCGATCCGCTGAGTGTATTCAGCAGCGGAGCCTCCTCGGTGACCGTCACCGACGCGGCCGCTTCGCCCACCTCCATTCGAATCTCCAGGTTCAATCGCGCGCCCAGCACCAGCGTGATGCCGCTGCGCTTATAGCGCTTGAAGCCCGGCGCCTCAGCGGTCACCTCATGCGCCCCCTGAATCAGAAAGGGCACCTCAAACACACCCGCATTATTGGTGACCACCTTCGTGAAGACGCCGGTCTCGGTGTTCAGGACGGTGACGTTTGCATTCCCGACGGCGGAACCAGTGGCATCGGTCAGTTGTCCGGCGATCGTGGCTCGCGTTTCCTGGGCGCAAACCGCGAATGAGAGCAGACAAATGGCAGAAATCAGACGAATCAGTAGCATGTTCTCCTCTTGATTGAGGTTTCATGTTACGGTTCGAAGATTACAGCCGCATGAGTACTGCTATAGCAGTAGATGAATATTCCAAGAACCTCACAGCCGCCAGCGGCGTTGCGGCTCCAACTGCTCCACGATCTTCAGCCAGGCCGGTACGCCGTAGGCCAGGTGCGCTCTCGCCGCGCGATCCGCCATCTCCGGATCGCCGGCCGCAATGCTGCGCGCGTAAGTCTCATGAAATCCAGCCGGTCGCACCTTTTCGGTCAAGACGCCTTCGAACAATACCTTCAGCGTGAAGACGTTCGTGGAGTCGAGGGCACGCAACAACGCGGGGCAGTGCGCACAATCGGCCACGAGACGATGAAAGCGAGCGTGGTATCGGCTCGTCTCGGTCCACTGTTTCCGGGAACCCATGGGGCGCGCATAGCGGCGATCGACTTCTATCGCCATCTCGATCATCCTCTTGCGCTCCGGTTCTGAGGCTCGTACGGCGGCCAGCCGCGCCACCTGACTCTCCAGAGCCTCGCGGACGACGCACAGGCCCTCCACATCTTCCACTGTGGGCACCTTCACCCTCGTGCCAACCCGGTCCTTGCTCTCCACCAGCCCCTGCAATTCCAATTGCTTCAGAGCCTCCGCCACCGGCAGGAAGCTCATCCCCAGTTCTTCTCCCAGTTTCCGCGGCGATAGCACCGCCCCGGGTCCCAGTTCCCCGGAGGCGATCCGCCCCAGAATGCTCGCGTAGGCTGTTTCCCGCAGCGGTTGGCGGGGTTCGCCATGGTTCACCACACGACCGACAGACATTCCGTGATGATAGCGAATTGTCGGTTTGGTAAACTGTTGGGCGATGACCATCGAAGAACTCGATCGCGAGTATCAACCGCTCCGCCAGCAAGCTGAAGCTGTGCGGAGCTATCTTTGACCCGGCTGCGAAACGCAAACGCTTCGACGAACTCGAAGTCCAAATCGCCCAGCCCGACTTCTGGAATAGCCAGGAAATCAGCCAAAAGATCATGCAGGAGCGCAAACGCCTCGAAGAGTTCATCTCTCTCGAAATTGGCGTTTCCGCGATGACCTCTGACCTGGACACGCTCTTCGAACTCGCCCGCGAGGGCGAGCCCGTCCTGGACGACATTCAACGCGATCTGCGGAAGTTCGCGAAGCACATCGACAAGCTCGAAACCGAGATGCTGCTGAGCGGCGAAAACGCCTCAAAGAACGCCATCATGACGATCCATCCGGGGGCCGGCGGCACCGAAAGCCAGGATTGGGCAGAGATGCTCGCCCGCATGTACTATCGCTGGGCGGAACGCCAAGGCTTCAAGATCGAAGAGACTGACCGTCAGGAAGGCGATGGCGCGGGCATCAAGTCGGTCACTTTTGAGGTCAATGGCGAAAACGCCTATGGCCTGCTCCAAAGCGAAATCGGGGTCCATCGGCTCGTTCGCATCTCGCCCTTCGATGCCAACGCCCGCCGCCACACGTCCTTCGCCTCCGCCTTCGTCTTCCCGCAGATCGACGATGACATTGTCATCGACATCAAACCGGACGACCTCAAAATCGACGTTTTCCGCGCTTCCGGCGCGGGCGGACAACACGTCAACCGCACCGAATCCGCCGTACGCTTCACCCACTTGCCCACCGGCATCGTGGTCCAGTGCCAAAACGAGCGATCTCAGCACAAGAACCGCGCCACCGCGCTCAAGATCCTCCGCTCCCGCCTCTATGAACACGAGATGGAGAAGCGCCGCGTGGAAGAGCGCAAGCTCGAAGCGTCGAAGAGCGACATCAACTTCGGCAGCCAGATTCGCAATTACGTTTTGGCACCCTATCGGCTCGTCAAAGATCTCCGCACCAAACTTGCGGTCGGCGATACGGACGGCGTACTGGATGGCGACCTCGACGGCTTCATTCATTCCTACCTCGTGTGGAAGAAGACCGGCAAGCTTGCCGGCGACGACAAGGATCCTGAAGACTGAGTCCCGAGATTGAACAAGCGGCGGCGGTCATTCGGTCGGGTGGCCTGGTGGCGTTTCCCACCGAGACCGTCTATGGCCTCGGTGCCAATGCGCTTGACGCGCGCGCCGTCGAACGGATTTATCAAGCGAAGGGCCGCCCGGCGACATCGCCGCTCATCGTCCACTGTGCTGACGCGGAGATGGCGCGTAGCCTTGCCGCCGAATGGCCGTCGTCCGCGGATCGCCTCGCCCGCGAATACTGGCCCGGACCATTAACCCTGGTGCTTCCCAAACGGGAGATCATCCCCGATTGCGTCACCGCCGGGCTCGGCACCGTCGGTTTGCGCGTGCCTCGTCATCCCGTCGCGCTGGCCCTCCTCCGCGCTGCCGGGGTCCCGATTGCCGCCCCCAGCGCCAATCCCTTCATGGGCCTCTCCCCCACCCAGGCCGGCCATGTGGCGCCAACCCTCGCCGACCTCATTCTCGAGGGCGGATCCTCAGCAGTGGGCATTGAGTCCACGGTCATCAGCCTCGCCGGCGCCCCCACGCTGCTACGTCCCGGAATGATCCCATTGGCCCAGCTCGAACAACTCCTCGGCCTCAAGCTACGCATCGTTACTCACTCCGACGGCCCCCACGTTTCGCCAGGAATGCACGCCCAGCACTACAGCCCCAGCACGCCGCTTCACCTGGTCCCCGCTAGCGCTCCCCTGCCCTCCGGGCGAGGCGTCTGGTTCGGGCTCACCGCCGATCGTGCGGGCATCCAAAGTATTCGCATGCCCAATCAACCCGAGCTATATGCACAGCGGCTCTACGCGGCACTTCACGCGGCCGATCGCGAAGGCTGGGACTGGATCGCCATCGAGCCACCGCCCGTAGATCCGGAGTGGGACGGCATCCGCGATCGCCTTCAGCGAGCGCAGCACTCCTGAAGACGGCCTGTTATCCTAAAGTCGCCGGTTTAACCACAACTATTTTCTCTTTTCGTACGTCTTATTAGGAAGAAGCGATCCATGCGTACTTTGATCTTTGTTTTCCTTTTGTCTACCGTCGCGTTGCCGCAAACCGCCGTGGAGGTCTTCCGCAAGGCCCCGCCAGCTACGGACGCCGCGCTCCGTGAGCGCGTCACGAAGTTCTATCAGTCTTACGTCGACAAGAAGTGGCGGCTCTCCGATGAGTTCGTGGCTGAAGACACCAAGGACCGTTACTATGCCGCGCCCAAGGCGCAGTACCACAGCTTCCACATCAACGAGATCAAGTTCGAGGAGAACTTCACCAAGGCCATCGTACTCTCGCTCTGCGAGCAGGATCGCATGATCGCCATGGGCAACGTTCTGCGCATGAAGGTCCCGACGCAAAGCTATTGGAAATTGGTCGACGGCAAGTGGATGTGGTACCTACCGGAAAGGAATTGCGTCGCCACGCCCATGGGCTGCGGTGCCGTCGCTCAAGGTGAGGCGGAGGCAACGGAGAAGCAGAAGAAGGAAATTGAAGAGCGGATTAAGAATCCCCCCACCTCGCAGATCATGTCGTCCTTTGGGTTCGTAGCTGGCAAAGAGCGTCCCGTGTTGAGCCCGGCCAAAACTCAGGTGGAACGTGTTTTCAAGAATCAACTGTCTGGATACTTGGTTCCTAAGGTAGGCGCCATCAATGATCCGGACGTGGAAGCCTCCTTTGAGCCGGCCCAGATTGCACCGATGTCGGAAGGCAAGCTGATTGTCAAAATGAAGCCCGGTGCCAGCTTTAGGCCTCGTCCGGTGACGGTGGAGGTGGAGGTCTTCTCCCGGATCCTCCCGGTGGTGGTGGCCATCGAAGGCGCTCCCCCCGCTCAAAAATAGCGTCCGCACTTTGGCACTTCGCCTGCTTATCTCCAGACCGGAGGCAAGCGAATGTACTTGCGAAATGTGGAAAACGCCAGCGCGTACCGAAGCGCGGAATTTAGAACGAGAAACACTGCAAACACGGGAGATACGTCCGCTGCGGTCGCGCCAGCGGCGCCAGCCACCCCTTCCCGTGGCGCTTTCTTTGAGATGATGCTGGCGGCTACCCCCGCTCCGGCGGAGACCGTCGCAACTGTCAGGAATCCGTCGACTGACCAAGTTCCGGCAGCTATCCGCGGAGGAAGTCAAGGCATCGCGCCGCTCAACGCAGCCGTCCGAAACATGCCATCGTCAGCCCCGACGGTCGCGCCTGCTAGCACTGGTCCATCCTCAACGACGGAAACTGAACCGCCTACCGGTGGCCCGTCTGGCACCCCGGGTGCCCCGCCCAATTCCGGCAACCCTGTGGACGATCTGAACGACCTTCTCCGGCGGCTCGGCTTTCAGCCAGCCACCTTCAACGCCCAAGTCACCAGCACCACCATTTCCGTACCTGGCCTATCCTACGAATACCCCTTGCTCGAAGTCACCGTGAATGGCGAGCGGATTGGCTTTCACCTTCCCGCCGCAATGAACGACCTGCGGATGACGGCGACGAACATCGCCTCCATGCTCGGCCGGCCGGTCATGAACTTCGCTGAATTCGGCTGAGTCCGGTCACAGCGGTTCCGGATTTTGTTCCAGGGACGGTCCACCTCAACGACATCAACGAGTTGGCGTCCGAATAGCACAGCCGCGCGGACGTCTGGGACGCTGATTCTTGGCATCGCGTGCCATGCTGGTATCGCGATGAAAGCGCTGAGCAAATCCGGAAATTGGGTTTGTTTCGTAGCCCTGCGTTGCAGAAACGAAAAAGGCGGCGCTCAACGCGCCGCCCTTTTTGGATTCCGTTCGGTTCTAGCGAGAGCGCCGATTACTCAGGGCCACGGTACCAGCTTTGTGAGACGCCGTCTTGGACCCCACGGTCGACTTTGCCTTGGACCGGGACGCTGCGGACTTCACGGCAACACGACCGCCGTATTGAGAGGCTGGCACGCGCTTGCCGCGAGCCCAGTAGTAGCGAGCCGCGGCCCGGGGAACTTCCGGAGACACCGGAACCACCAGAACCTGGCCGTTGGTCGCATCGTCGGCGGCCAATCCTTCGTTGGCCTGACTAATCAAGCTCGACGAACTGCGGTAGGTCCGGCTCACCGTTTCAAAACTCTCACCGGCCTGGAGGCGATGCAAGCGCCAAACCGATCGCTTATCCGCCGGAACTTTCGCCAGCAAGGATGCGACCTCCTCGCCTTTACCCACCGGCACTCGCACTTCGAGACCGCGCGGGATGACGTTGTGGATAAAGGTCGGGTTCATCTCTTTGATCGTCGCCAGCGGAGTCTCCGTGGCATCAGCGATCAACTGCAAGCCGGTGTTCGCATCCACAGACACCTTCTCGGCTTCCAGAGGCTGGTCCACTTCGAGATCTTCGAGACCGTAGGTCTTCGGATTCTTGGCGATAATCGTCATGGCCAGGATGATCGGAACGTAATTTGCCGTCTCGCGGGGGAGAGCATTGCGCGCGCGCAATTGCCAGTAGTCTGCGTAACCGGTACGGCGAACGGCCGAGTCAACGCACATCGGTCCGCAATTGTAGGCGGCCAGCGCCAGATGCCAGTCACCCAACTGGACGTAAAGGTCCTTCAAATGCTTTGCGGCGGCGCGGGTGGCCTTCTCCGGGTCCAGACGGTCATCGTGCCACTGCGATTGATTCAGGCCGTACTCTCTGCCGCGGAAGGTAATGAACTGCCACATGCCGGCGGCGGCCATGTAGGAGACCGCGCGAGGAGAAAATCCGCTCTCCGCCTGCGCCAGATAGATCAATTCCTGTGGCACGCCTTCTTCCGCCAGGATCTTCGAGATCATCGGCTTATAGCGGCCCGCGCGCTTGAAGCCGTACACCAGCGTCCGGCGTCCCCGTTCAGAGGTGAAATAGTTGATGAAGCTCTGCACCGCGTCGTTCAGCACAAGCGGCAACTGCGACTGGCCCAACGCCAGTTCTTCGGTCGGTTTCGCCTTGGCCTTTGGTTCGGTGGGCAGGGCAATCTCTCGAATGTCGTCAAGCGGGGACTTCTCGAAAACAGTCTGTTCGAGCTCGCCCGCTCCCATCTCCAGATCAAACCGGTAGATGCGGTCGATCAGGTCCTCAAGTTTTTTCTCGAGCCGCGCCCGGTCCGGGGCGCTCTCCGTGGCGGCTAGCAACAAATCGATCGCTTGATCGAACTCCCGGCGCGCCTGATCTTTCTTTCCCTGTTGGAAAAGGGTCTTGCCGCTCGCGAAAAGCTCTTGAGCCTTTTCGAAGCGGGGATCAGTGGCGGTGAGGCTTGTGCTACCAGTCGAAACGGTGATCGCTGAGTGATCGTCGCCCGCGATTCGGGCGATGACGTCCGAGTTCTGCGCGCTGGCCACTCCGAAACAGAGCAGCATCGCGGCGGTCCGGGCGACCTTAGTGAAAAGCTGGTTAAAGTGCAAAATCGCTTATTCCTAAAATATGGCTTCTGGTATTACATCGGCGAGTCTTCAGGTTACAACAGGGTGAGAGGTGGGTCAAGTAGGGACATAGGTGTGTCCATGCCAATAAAATCAATTATTTAGACTGTGTCACAATGTCAGCGTCACCACAACCCGGGCACAAACCGGTGTTTTACGGCGACTCGATAGGCTTCGTAGCCGGGCTCCAGGCTGAGGTGTTGTTCCTCACTCACCGCCCTCAAGTAGTAGATCGTCGACCACAAAAAGACGCTTGCCACGGCTGCGGGGCTGATCACCGGCAGCATAAAAAGCCACCATCCCAGGACCTTCGTCGCATACGCCGGATGCCTCACCCACGCATAAGGGCCGCGCGTTACCACGCCGCGATTCGTCAGGTTCGAGCAGCGGCTCCCGAGAGCCAAGGTCGCCGCGAGATATATAGCAAAGAGCACCACCAGCAGAGCCCGTACTGCAAGATCCAGGTCCAGGTTTGCGAAGTGGTGGTTGTCATCGCTGTACCATCCAACGCCCATTCGGCCCATCAGCCCGTTAAACGGCGGATAGCAGATCAGCGCCACGCCCCAACCCAACAGTGTTGGCTCCACCGAGCGCACCTGAGTTCCAAGTGATTCAGAATCAACCAGGTAGCCAAACGTAAAGAAGAGCGTATCCACCATGAAGAACATCGCCAATACCAGTTGAAACACTGGACCGGTCAACATCCGCGCATCCAGCATTTCCAGATCCGACGCTCGCCAGAACCGAACCAGGTCGGCCACATTTGAGAAAATGAAGTTCACCATCGCCGGGATGAAGACGGCTTTGACGCCCAGAAACAGGAGAGCGGTCGTCGCTGGATGTTGGGGCCGGTTGGCGGGGGGGGCGGGAAACCGACGGTGCGCCACCAAGTGCCGAAGCGCCTGCCAGGCCAGATAGCCATTGCTCTCATGCACTCGCCCACCCGGCAGGAATATATAGCGAACCAGTCCGTAAAGAGAGTAGCCCGCCGCCGCCAAAACCAGGACGGACTTTGCCGCTGGCGACAGCCAGTGCGGATAGAACTTTCCGAAGAGGTAGAAGGCGACCAAGCCCCAGATAATCAGCAGGTTAGCCAGATAGCTAACTAGATTCCGGGCCAGCATTACCTGGCTTCCAGCAGCTTCGATTCGGCGCTGAACTTGCGATAGTTGCGAAAGTCGATCTGTTGGCCCTCGTTGAAACGCATCAGGAGCGCTCGTGCCGTTACGCGCGTTGTCAGTTGCCGTAGTGCCCAGAGTTCGTCGTTAATCCGCACCTGTTCGAGCCTGAAGATGGCGCCCTTGTCGAGTTTAGCGAGAAAACCGCCGAAGGTAATCGCGTCCAGGGTCTCCGCCTCCATGCGCAGCCATTCGTAACCCTGCTGATTCACCCAGATCGTACCTCGCATCTTGGGGAAAAAGCGACTGATGCGGGTGGTACCGACATAGCCCGGCCTCGGGTCGGCCGCCACTTTCCAGCACTTTGCCCCGGCCACACTTTCCTCGCCCAGAAGGCGGAAGCTGAAGGCCTTCGCCACTTCATCGCGGGTCACGCGCGACTCGTCCCGCCGCTTGGCTTCCTCCGCCAATCGTTTCTTCCGGTCGGAGGGGGACTCCTGGCGGCGCCGTTTCATCTCGTCGTCGAGTTTGCGCTGCTCACGCTGCGCGGCTTGGCCCACCAGCGCTTTACCGTTCTCTTCAAGGAGGCGCTTATAGCGGGATCCGTCCACCCACAGGTACTCAGTGACCTTGGATTCGGTCTTGGTGGGTCGGCCGCCCGAATCGTAGGAGGTTGAAGTCTCCTTTGCCTCGTAGATGTAGTTCTCGAGGGTTCGGGCGTTCATCATCTCCCGCTGGAGAGATTGTCTAAGGATGGAATTCAGGTCTGGTTGCGGCGTCGATTGACCGAGGGCCAACGCGACGCATAACCCAAAAAGCTTCATGCCACTTCGATGCGGTCGCTCGACTCCCGGTTGCCCTGGTCGTCCCGAATACTGGGCTCCAGGATACGACTTCCATCGGGATTGACCTCGCAAGGAGTGCCCGTGTGATCGATCACGTTCACCACTTTGCTATTCAGTCCACTCTTGTTCAGGCGGAACGTGGAGCGCTCTTTGATGAACCGGAAGCTGGCAAAGTTGCAACGGCAAGCCTCGCAGCGAAGTCGCCGCGCACCCATCGCGAGCTTGATCAGAGACCACTGGGTGGGGCTATAGTACTTTAGTTCCCAGGTGGAGAGGTCCATACGGTAGCATCGAGGGCAGCGTGCGAAAAACATGTCAGCGATCCGTAAGACGCTGTCGTAAAAACGATGTTCGCAATCCTCGCAACGAACCGGGTAGGTACCCAAGGCGCTGAGCAAGCGTTCCTTGAATCCGCGAATTTTGGACAATCGCGGCCTTTTACCTTCACAATTAGGGCAGGTTAACGGCATGGGAAAAGAACCACTCCGGAGAATGCCGGATGAAGCTCATGTTAACATGCAAAGCTTTTTTAAGACACGGTTTTTTGGCCTAAAACGTAGGACTCCAAGTACTGGTCAAACTCCCGCTGAACCGCTAACCGCCCATGGCGGGACTCTGGTACTACATCGCGTAACTTCAACCCCTCAATCGCGGCTACTGGAAGGGTATCGCGGGTGGAGGAAGTGACGAAAACCTCATCCGCCGACTCCAAATCGGCCGGCATCAGCACCGACTCGCCCACCCGATGACCTGGAATTTTTAACTCCTCCAGGATCAAGGCCCGCGTAACACCCGGCAGGCAGCCCGAATCGAGCGGCGGCGTCAGAATCTCGTCGCCCCGAACGATGAACAGATTGGCCGAAGTTAACTCGGCCACCTCGCCCCGTTCGTTCAGTAGAACCACTTCATCTAAGTGGTGCTGCCGCGCAGACTCGTTCCAGGTCAGATTGAAACACCAGGAAAGCATCTTGGTCCCGCGAAACACATTGGCGGCATGACGCGCCTGCGGCACCAAGCCGAGCCGCATACTCTCCCCCCAATTTGTGAGGGGCTTGGTGAAGGCGATCAGGTCGAACTCGCGATCCAGATTCGGTGAGTCGAAAGCACCACCCTGATTCCGCACGACGGCCACGCGCAGGGTGGAGTCCCAGGCCTCGTTCGCCTCGATCAATCGTCGCAAACGGCACACCAGATATTCTGATTCCGGAAAGGGGACATGCAGAACTTCGGCATCGCGCCGCATGCGCGCGTAATGCCGTTCCCAGGCGAAGAGTACGCCACGCTTGACCCGAAGCGTCGAGAAGACGCCCCAACCGTTCAGCAATCCCACTTGGCCGGGCGACAGGAACTTCTCGGTCGTTTCCCGCACGCCGTCGTTATAGAGCAAATAGCGGTGCACTGCCCGCTATTCTAACAATGTGGACTGTTTGATCATCGGCGCCGGATTGATTGGCGCTTCCGTGGCTTGGCGACTGGGCCAGCGCGGCTACTCCGTCACCCTGGTGGACGCCGGCACTTTCTGCGGAGAAGCCAGCCATGCGGGGGCCGGCATGCTCTCCCCCGAGGGAGAGCGTTTTCCTGACGAGGTGTGGGCCGCGCGCGCCCACGAGAGTCTACGCCGCTATCCCGATTTCGTCGCTGAACTCGAGCGCGAATCTGGCCTGAAGATCGACTACTGCCGCTGTGGCGCGGTCGAGGCGGGCCGCGAGTTTCCCACCGAAGCGATCGTCGACCCGCGTGATCTGGCCGCGGCCTTGCGCAGGGTGCTGCGACTGCACCACGTCACCATCGTCGAGCGGCGCGCCATCGGCGCCGTCGAAACGAGTAACGGGCACGTCAACGCCGGGGAGTTCACCGCTCGCACCGCCGTCATCGCCGCCGGCGCGTGGAGCGGACTCATCGGCGTGAACGGCGAAAGCCTCCCCGCAACGGTGCCGGTGAAAGGCTACTTACTCGGCTATGGCGGTGCGCCGCGCCTGGGCCCGATCCGCCGTGATGGTCACACCTACATTCTTCAGCGTTCCAATGGCTATACGATCGCCGGCTCAACCGAAGAAAGCATCGGTTACGACCGCGGCCGGAATGATGAGTTAGTGACGGACTTACGGCTTCGCGCCACCGCTCTCTGGCCGGCGCTCGCCGAGTTGGAACCCGCTGAGATCTGGAGCGGCCTGCGGCCCAGCACGATTGACGGACGCATTTACACCGAGCGACTAGGAGAGCACCCAATTTGGCTCGCTTACGGACATTTTCGCAACGGAATTCTGCTTGCACCTTGGACTGCCGATACCCTCGCCAGCGAGATCAGCAATTTATTGGGCGACTAAGTCAGGCATAAGTATCCGGATAGGCAGTCCGCATCTCGTCGGCCACTTCCACCGCGGTGGTGATCTGAATCAGCGATCCCTTGCCGATTCCCGGACACATTGCCCCGGCCTGCTTCCATTCCCGGGCGGACTCCACCAGTTCCGGCCAAAACGGGAACAACCTGCATTGAACCGGCTTTACCGCATGAATGCTACATTGCTTTCCGCGCAGGAATCCACACTGCTTGCCCCTCCCTGGCTTGCGCAAGCGCCGCGAGTGTCTGGTGCGATAAACGTGCTGGCTTTCGAAATCCGCCTGGCGCTGTCCGAGATACTCCGCGATTCTCGTCACATCCCGTTCGGAGAGATAGACATACCCCTCCATCTCGCAGCACTTCGCACAGTCCGGTTGACACTCGAAGCGTAAGCCGTTCATCCGAGTAAGCGGGCAACGTCCTTGGCAAAGTAAGTCATCACGATCCGGGCACCCGCGCGCCGGATCGCAATCAGACTCTCCAGCATGGTGCGCTCCAGGTCCAGCCAGCCCAACCGGGCTGCGGCATGAATCTGACTGAATTCACCGCTCACCTGATAGGCGGCGATCGGGTGCGGAAAGCGCTCGGCCGCCGCCCGAATCACGTCCAGATAGGCGCCAGCCGGCTTTACCATCAGAATGTCGGCGCCTTCAGCGACGTCGAGTTCCATCTCACGCAGCGCCTCACGGCCATTGGCCGGGTCCATCTGATAACTACGCCGGTCGCCGAACTGCGGGGCGGACTCTGCCGCTTCGCGAAACGGTCCATAGTAGGCCGAAGAAAATTTCGCTGCATAAGACATGATGGGCAGGTTGGAGTAGCCGGCGGCATCAAGGGTGGACCGAATGCGCCCCACGCGGCCGTCCATCATGTCGGAAGGTGCCACCATGTCGGCGCCGGCCTTGGCGTGGGACAGAGCCGAGGCGGCCAACCAATCGAGAGTCGCGTCGTTGTCAACGTCGCCGTTCACGATCTTGCCGCAATGGCCATGCGAGGTGTACTCGCAATTGCAGACATCGGTGACCACCATCAGGTCTGGCGTCGCCCGCTTGATGGCGCGAATGGCTTCCTGCACGATGCCGTGTTCGTCGTAACCGCCCGAAGCCTGTTCGTCCTTGTGCGCCGGAATGCCGAACAGCATGACGCCGCCGATCTCCAGGGAGAGCGCCTCCTCACAGTCGCGCACGGTCTCGTCAATCGAGGTCTGGCAGACGCCGGGCATGGAACTGATGGGCTTGCGGACGCCTTCGCCCGGCACGACAAAAAGCGGCAAGATGTTTTGGCTGGGCTCCAGATGCGTCTCACGCACCAGGCGCCGCAGCGGCTCATTGGCGCGCAGACGCCGCAGGCGATCGACAGGAAAGGGCATGCTTCAAATATACCGTCGACGGATGAACCACCCGGCCCCGGTAAGTACCGCGGTCATCGTCCAAAGCAACGGAGTCTCATCGGTTGCGGCACGGCCCAATCCCCAATAGCTACCGAACAGCAGCACCCAAGCCGCAAGCTTCGCTCGATGGGGCGCCACCAGCGCAAACACGCTCACCAGGAAACTTGCGCTGGTGAGTAGACCCAGCAGTCCGAGAAGGAGCAGGACCGGGGGCGGCGGAATGGTTTGGTGAATGCTGAAGACGGCGAGTCCGAGCGCCAGCAGCGACAAGCCCACGACGACACCAAACTTCGTCGACTGAAACACGCCGAAATCCCGCGCCACCGGTCCTAGAAACAGCAACGCCATCAAGACCTGCACGGCCAGAATCGGCACATCGAGGTACTGCCAGCTCATCGTCCACGGCAGAAACCACGCCAGGAAAAGGCACATGAACGTTGTCGGAAACTGGTCTTGCAGGCTCTGCCACATGCACCTCCATCTTAAGGCCGGTAGAATGGAAGCTAGTGTTACCAGCGTCCGACTTTACTGAACAGTACGAATCCCGCATCAATCGTCCGGTGTTGGCCAAAGCCGCCGACTTCCAACGGCAGGAACGTCTGACCCACGTTATTTTTGCCCAGCAGTTCGACCGTGAGATGCTCGACCATCTATGCTCCACCGCCAGCATGATCCGGCAAATTTCACGGCATCGCCAAGGGCAGGACTTTCTCTCCGGCCTGCTGTCGCACAAGCGGGCGATGCTGTACTTCACCCAGGCCTCCACGCGGACCTTTCTTTCCTTCATGGCCGCCTGTCAAATCCTGGGGATGACCTGCAACGAGATCCGCGACCCAACCACGTCGAGCGAGTTCAAGGGCGAAAGCCCACTGGACTCCATGCGCATGTTCTCCTCCTACTTCGACGTCGTCATCATGCGCTCCAACATGGCGAAATTCGCCGAGAGTTGCGCGTATCTGATGAACGAACTGGAAGCCCAGGGCCGGCGCAGTGTGCCAGTGGTGAATGCCGGTTCCGGCGCCGACGAGCACCCGACGCAGGCCCTGCTCGACATCTACACCATCCAGCGCAGCTTTGAGTTCACGTCGCAAAAGGACAATGCGCGCAACTCGCGCTTCGATCAGTTGCGTCGGCGCTACCCGGACCTCAACAAAGGGCTGGCCAATAAGACCTATGGCTTCTGCGGCGACGTAGGCCGCGGCCGCACCGTCCGGTCGCTCACCACGTTACTGGCCTTGTGGGAGGGCGTGAAGTTCAAGTTCATCTACCCGGACTACGACAAGCTCGCGCCGTATCAGGATATGTTGGCGCGGCTTGAAGAGACCGGCGTACACATTGAGCACGCACACTCGCTGCCCGAAGTGATCGATCAACTCGACATGTTGTACATGACGCGCATCCAGCATGAGCATGACACCGAGGCGGACCAGCAATTCTTTGAGACCTTCGACGCCACGCAGTTCACCCTGAGCACTGACTTACTCCCGAAGATGAAGGAGTATTGCCCTATTCTTCATCCGTTCCCAAGGAACCATGAAATTCCGTTCGACATCGATAGCGACCCGCGCGCGATGTACTTCCGGCAAGCTCGCAACGGTATGTGGATCCGCGCCGCGCTGCTCGCGCACTTATTCGATGTCGATGGTAAGATCGGCGCGCACTACCAGAAGAACTACGGCGTCTAACTTGATTCGGATTACGCTTCTCCTCCTGGTGCTTGGTGCAACGGGAGCAGCCCAGGAAACGGCGAATATCTCCCGTCTACGGCGCCAGTGCGTGGTAAGCCCGCGGCTGCGGGCCGATGTGGTTGCCTATCGGATTACCTGGGGTTCGGTTCGCTTGGAGCGGTTCACCCGCCTGGGGAAGGACGAATACTACACCCAGCTCTGCTATCCAAAGCTCTGGATGGGCCAGACTGCCGATGCTGCACGCCGGTCGGCGGCGCTCTACGCAAGCGTGTGGCGCTTACCCAAGGGTAAAAAAATCGCCACGCTGGAACATTTCATTTTTCAGGACCAGGGCAAAGTGGAAGCTCCGCGGCAGATAGAAACGCCGATCGGTAAAGTCTGGCACCTGCCGGCGCCTTGTATCTGTGCCAGCAAGATCAACCTGGATGCATACTTTGTCATCCGCGATCAGCATCTGCGCCGCCTGGATACTGACTCCTGGGAGCGCGAACTTTCGCTGCCCTCCGGCACCGTCAAAATCGAGGGGCTGCACCTGAACTTGGCGGCCATGGAGGGCCGCGCGAAGCTGTCGAAAGACGGCTTGCCCGCCGGATCGCTTCGGGCCAGCTTGCGCCTGGAAGGGCTCAAGCTGGCGGTGGATCGAACGCAGTTAGAACCTTAGGCGGACGGGTTATCCAGACCCATGATCTGGAAGCCGGCATCCACATAGATGATGTTACCGGTGACGCCGCGGCCCAGGTCGCTGGCCAGGAAAACCGCGGTATCGCCAACTTCATGCGGATCGGTGTTGCGCTTGAGCGGCGCCAGAGCGGCGACGCCATCGAGCACCTTGGAAAAGTCCTTGATGCCGCGGGCCGACGTGGTTTTGATCGGGCCGGCTGAAATCGCATTGACGCGAATCTTCTGCGGACCCAGGTTCGAGGCCAGATAGCGCACTGACGACTCGAGCGCCGCCTTGGCCACGCCCATCACGTTGTAGTTCGGAATCACCCGGATGGAGCCCAAGTAGGTGAGGGTCATGATCGCGCCGCCCTCGGTCATCAGCGGCGCGAGGGTCCGGCTAACCGCCACCAGAGAGTAAGCGCTCACGTCGAGTGCCAGTGTGAAGCCCGCGCGGGAGGTTTCCACGAAGGGCTTAGAAAGTTCGTCTTTGCCGGCAAAGGCAATCGAGTGAACGACGGTGTCGATCCGCTCACCGGCGAGTTCGGAAGCCAGTTTCTCGAGTTCGGCATCCACCGAGACGTCGCAGGCCATGATGCGGTCCGCACCCAGCTCGGCGCCGAGTTCTTCGATCGTCTTTTGCTGCCGCTCGCTCTGGTAAGTGAGGATGAGCCGCGCGCCTTCGCGCTTAAACGATTGCGCGATCGCGTAGGCGATCGACCATTTGTTGGCGATTCCCAGGATGAGAGCCGTCTTACCAGCGAGCAAATTTGCCATCGTTCCAGTTTAGCCAACAACGCGCTTAGCGGCGCGGCTCGCTGGAAGGAGGCACAATGCCCTTGATGCGCATGTAGGTCACCATGTTGCCGTAGTGCTCGAAGAGATGCGCGGTGTTGAACTGCAGCACACCGGCGCGGGTGGAGTCAGACCCGAACAGCTTTACCAACTCGACGGCCGAAGCATCGGTGACGGCTTTGTAGGCCTTGTCACAGTAATCAGCCGCGGCGGAAAAGGCAGCCGACAGTTCTGCTTTGGTGCCGGTCGCGGGAACTTTTGTGCCGGGCGACTTCTCACCCATCGCAGCCGAGCAGAAAGCATACTGAGACTCGGCCACATGCGAAGCCAACTCGCCAAACGAGCGGACCGTCTCTACCGGCTTGAACGCGAAGTGCTCTTCCGGCATCTTATCGATGCTGCGCTTCAGCACGCCAGCCACCTGCGCCTGACGGATGCGGAGGTTGCCCGCCAGCGACTTGGCATCAGGATTCGGAGCAGGTTGGCCAAAAGCAATGGCTGTCAGGCCGCTCAACACAACAAGGGTGCGAAACATGCTGATCATTATTCCAGGAAACTCCGCAGCATCCAAGCCTGCTTCTCGTGCTGTTCGAGGAGGCCTGTAAGAAAATCCTGCGTGCCGACGTCCTTAAACTCGTCACCGCACTGGTCAATGTCTTTCCGCAGGTTCTTGGCCAAGGACTCGTGGTCCGCCAGCAAAGCACTCAACATCTCGTCGGCGGGCAAAGGCTTGCCCGCGGCCTCTTTGAGGCGGGTAGCCGACAGAAACTCCGCCAGGCTGCCCAGCGAACTCTCGCCCAGCGCGCGGATACGTTCGGCGACTTCATCGATGGTCTCGTCAATGGCCTCATACTGGCTCTCGAAGAACTTGTGCAGGTCCTGAAAGCGAGATCCCGTTACGTTCCAGTGGAAATTCCTCGTTTTGGTATAGAGCACATACTCGTCGGCCAGGACGCTCGCGAGCAAGCCGGCGACACCTTTGCGGGCGGAATCCTTCAGCCCCAGGTCAGGTTTGATCCGTTTCATACTTCAGTAGATAACAAGAATCTAATTCAGGATGCAGGCTTCAGGCCAAAGTTGGCGTGCTGATGGGAGGTTCCTTGGCGTCCATCCGCTCGATGCGAACGGCCTTGACGCGGTTACGGTCCATCTCGAGAATGGTGAACCGCAGCGTTCCCTCCTCCAACTGGCTATTGGTTCCCGGGATATAGCCGAAGCGGAAGAGCAGGAAGCCCGCCAGCGTTTCGAAGCCCGCGTCCGTCGGCAGTTCGATGCCGTGCATGGTGGAGAGGTCACGGATCGGCGTGGAGCCGTCCAGTTCCACCACCGACGCCTCCCAGACGATCGGCTCACGGGGCACATCGTGCTCGTCTTCAATCTCGCCAAAGACCTGCTCCAGCACGTCCTCTAACGTCAGCAGGCCGACGATGGTGCCAAACTCGTCCACCACGAACGCCATATGGGCGTGTCCATTGCGGAACTCGTCCACCAGTTGATTGAGCGGCTTGGTTTCGGGAATGACGAAGGGCTTGCGCAAATACTTCAGCAGTTGGAACGGAGGGACGGATTTGCGCTTCTCCGTGGCCAGGCGGCGCTGAT
>JALHNI010000036.1 GCA_022843605.1 Bryobacter sp. | reverse complement strand
CTCGCTACGGCTCACCTCCGCATCATACCATCCTGGTATAATCCATTGATAAGAAGCACCTTGACCCGTCTATCCATTGCTCTCTGCTTGACTCTCACCTGCTGGGCGGGCGATCTTGCGCGTCCAACCGGAAAGTCGAGCACCAAGACGAAGACCGTCGTTCGGGTTGACCCAAAGACCGGTCGTCTGGTCCGAACCACGTTTGCCATCGCCGAAAGGCCGGCCGTGCCGGCCGCGCCGATCGCAGTTGCGCCTCGGCCTGTAACTCCAAGCCCGGTAACTCCCGGCCCAGTCACTCCCAGCGCCGTCGCCCCACGTCCCGTTGAGTCTCTTCCGGCCGAGCCCATCAGCATTTCTGCTTCCGGTCTGGTGGCGCCCATGCCGAAGTTGCCCAAAATGCCGCCTGCGCCGGAACGCATCCGCGCCATCGTCGAGGAGAAGTCCCGCCAGCACGGGCTCGATCCGCTTCTGGTTCACTCCGTCATTCGGGCGGAAAGCAACTACAATCCTTATGCCATTTCTCCCAAAGGCGCCGAAGGCCTAATGCAGTTGATTCCTTCCACCGCGCGCCAGTATGGCGTCCGGAATGCCTTCGATCCAGAGCAGAACATCGAGGGCGGCATTCGCTACTTGAAGTACCTGCAGTCCCTTTTTACCGACGAGCGACTTGTCCTGGCTGCTTACAACGCGGGGGAGGGCGCCGTCGCAAAGTACGGGTGGATCCCACCTTACGCAGAGACCCAGGACTACGTGTACAAGGTCGGGCGTTACTACGGTTTGGCCCGTCGCGAAAAGACCCAGCGTCCCCAACCGATTTTGCCCGCCGTGAAAAGCACCCCGCCGCCTCCGGTTTTACAAGAATTCGTTGACGGCGAAGGACGAATCCATATAACATTGCGGCAGGTCAACGACTAGCCTCCCCGCACAATCGGGGGAGGTGCGTCGAAATTCTTCTCCCCGCGTTGGGGGGTAAGGACAGGGTAGACTAGTGGTCATGGCAAGTAGCCGGATTTGGCGAAACGTACTAGGGCTCCTCGCCCTCGCTGGTGCTATCTCGAGCCCTGGGTACTCCCAAGGTATCGAGTCGGTTCGCGATGTCCGATTTACTTCTGAACCCAATGTCACCCGCGTCGTCATCGCTCTTTCCAGCGAAGCCGTATTCCGCACCGAGCGCATCGAAAACCCTGACCGCGTTTTCTTCGATCTTCCTCGCTTTGTACCTCGCCTCGCCGCCGGCCGCCAGCGTAGCGCACAACTCAATGTAAGTGACCGGCACATTAAGCAGATTCGTGTGGCTGAGAATCAACCTGGCCTCACGCGCCTGGTGTTCGACATGGAGTCACCCGACGTTGTCTATAAGGCGACTCTTTCGCTCAACCCGCCCCGCTTGATCGTTGAGTTTCGGCGCGGGAGTGCCGCGCCTCCCGGCACCCTGGAGAAGCAGAGCGAGTTGATTGCCGTTACGCCTGGTCCGGTCGATCGGCCTTCGCCGCCCGAACGCAAAGTGGCGGAAGTGAAACGGATCGAAAAGCCGGCCATACGCCGTTTTGATCCCTCGACGTTGCCGGTCCGAACCGTTCGTCGCCAGCCGGTCATCCTGATGTCCGCTCCGCCCGACATTCAGCTCTATCCTCGGGTTCCGGCGCGTTCCACGGTGGTATCGCACACGGCCCTTTCCTATATCGCGCCGCCGCCGAAGCCTGTCGCCGTCAAGGCCGACGCGGCTAAGCCCACTGTAGCGAAGACGGTCGTCAAGAGCACCGTCACCGACGATCCCCTGCCGCGCAACTTGCCCCCGGTCGCCATCGCCGCGAGCCTGCCGAAGCGCGCACCTGCCGCCGAGGTTATTCCGCCTCCCATAGTTGACCGTACCGTCGTTCCCGATCGCTCAATGATTCGTGCGCTGGGCTTGAAGGTGGGCCGCATCGTAATCGACCCGGGCCATGGCGGCCAGGACTATGGCACCTCCGGACACGGCGGGCTGCACGAAAAAGAGTTGGTGCTCGATGTCAGCAAGCGACTGGCTGCGTTGCTACGTCAGGGCCTGGGAGCCGAAGTCATTCTCACCCGCGGTGACGATTCGTTCGTTTCTCTAGAAGAGCGCACCCAAATTGCGAATGAGAAAAAAGCGGACCTGTTTATTTCGGTCCATGCCAACTCCTCACCAGCCCGCTCCGCCACCGGCATCGAGACTTTCTACCTGAATTTTGCCGCTTCTCCCGCGGCCATGGAAGTGGCTTCCCGCGAGAACGCTTCGGCCCGCAAGAACGTACACGAACTCAATGATCTGCTGCAAAAGATTGCTTTGAACGCCAAGCTCGACGAGTCGCGCGAATTCGCCACCAAAGTGCAGAACGCCTTGGTCGTCGGTGACAGCCGCCTGCGAAATCGCGGCGTGAAGCGGGCTCCGTTCATCGTGCTAATCGGCGCCGACATGCCCGCCATCCTAACGGAGATTGGCTTTGTGAGCAATGCGACGGAAGAAGCGAACCTGCGCAAAGGCGAATACCGCCAGAAGATTGCGGAGCAGATCTTCAACGGTATTGCTTCTTACGCTGGCGGGCTTAATCCGATGCAGGTTGCGCAACGCGGCCAAAGCTTTAGTACGACCGACTCCCAGGAGTAGAGGTCTTTACCGGGCTAAGTCGCCGTCGCCCGTCCCGTAGAAGAATTCCTCGCGGACAATCTCTTCTCCGGCCACCGTGTAGATGGCGAGCTCCCGCAATGCGGACCGCTGTCCGGTAGCCTTTACCGTCACGTCGAAGTCAAAAATGACGCCGAACTTCGTGCCTGCCAGGAAAGGCCCTTCGATGTTCCCGGAGTGAATCTCGTGGGCGGCGGCCCAATCCGCGCTCTTCTGGATCACGGCACCTTTGCCGCTCGTTTCTGCCGAACCACCGGGTCCGGCGACGCCCTCGACACTCACCATGTCTTCGGAATAGAGTTCCTTCATGGCGTCAAAATTCTTGCGGTCTTTACACAGCGCGACTAGGCGCGCGGCTACTTTAGGGGTGCTCATGCCTTGAGCGTAACGTGTTTGCGTTTTCATAGTTGTGACAAATCACCGGGCCACGTCGGATATCATCGAACTTGCCTGTGCGCGTACTCCTGATGGTTCCGCTCTGTTTGCTGGCGCAGTTCGACCCTGGCCATGATCTCAACGAACGGCTCGCCAAGCAGACCGAGGGCCGTCTCCAACTGCGCTTCGAACTCAAACAGCGTGCCGAGAATCGCACCGGAGCCGTCTTCGGCCGCGATCGGGATCTGGCGGCCAGCTTCATCCGCACCCGCGTTGGATTAACCTTCCAACCCGTCTCCTGGGTGAAAGCTTCCATCCTGATGCAAGACACCCGTGCCCCTTTTTACGGCATGCCCGCCCCCGGCAACGTGCGCGATCCCTTTGATATGCAGGAAGGCTACATCGAGCTCTTCTCTCAAAAACAACGAGGGCTAGGTTTCTCGCTGGGCCGCCAGATGATCGGGTATGGCGACACTCGGCTGATCGGCTCTCCCCAATGGGCCTACACTGCGCGGACCTGGGACACAGCGCGCCTCTATCACGTCAGTAAGAAAGTCAGGCTGGAGTTCCTGACGCTGTCCACGATCGTTCCCCGCGGCAACGCATTCAACAAACCCGTGCTCGGCGACCGCATCTGGGGCACCTACAACACGTTTCGCGAGCTGCTCGGCAAGGAACTGATTGACGTGTACGTTTTGCGGCATGACCAAAACGCGCCAGGAGGTTTTCCCGGCCCTGGACGCTTGGGCATCAATCTATATGGTTCGCGCTGGGTGGTCCCGTTGCCTCGCAGTTTTCGCATCACGCTGGAGGGCGTGCTGCAGAACGGCAAGGTCGGCTTGTTGCCGCATCGGGCCGCGGGTGGCGTCGTGCAGATTGGCTACAAAACCTCCATCCACAAACGCCCGCTCGATTTTGCCAACGAGTACAAGTACGCTTCCGGCACTGATCCCGGCAGCGGACGCAGTGGCACTTTCGACCAACTCTATCCGGCTGCCCACGACAAGCTGGGCCATATCGATCTGCTGGGCTGGCGCAATATCCACAACATCCGGTCCACCACCACCCTCAACACAACCAAGAACTGGGCCTGGGTGCTGATGTACAACTCTTCCTGGCTGGCCAATCCTCGCGATGCTCTTTACAACGCGCAAGGCCGAGCCATTGTCCGCTCGGCCGACGGTACCGCCGGCCGCTACGTGGGCCAGGAAATCGACCTCTACTCGAACTACCAATGGGGTGGCCTAAACATCTCCGCGGGGATCGGCCAGTTCTTTCCCGGCACCTTCGTGCGCCGCACCACGCCGGGCGCTTTCTCCCGGCTGCTCTATTTATCCACCGCCTACACCTTCTGACTACCAGCCCTTCGGCTGAGAAATACCCCCGTTCCGGTATGCCTCCGAAGGGGTCCGGGTGGTTACCCTTTAAGCACCGCCGTTCCGATCGATCCAACTGATGCTCTCAGACCAAGACCGCGCCGCTCTCCTCGAACTCACTACCTGCCAAGTCGCGAATGCGATTGAGGCTTTCGACGTGCGCCTGCGCGACGAAGGCTACGCCTTGCCCGGCGTCCGCTGCCTGACCTCGGAAACCTCACGCGTGCTGGGCTATGCCGTTCCTTGCCGGGTCTGCACCGATGGGCCTCCGATTTCCGGACTGTCCTACCGCGACCGCGCCGACTGGTGGAGCCTGATCGACACTTTTCCTGGTCCGCGGATTGCTGTGATGCAGGATGTCAGCAAACAGGTGGGGAGTGCATCCGTATCAGGGGAAGTTCACAGCGCCATTCTGCAGGCTTTGGGCTGTATCGGGCTCATCACCAATGGATCGGTGCGGGACATTGATGCTGTGAGCCGGCTCGGCTTTCCCTTGTTCGCCGGCGGCGTGTGCCCATCGCACAGCTACTTTCACGTCGTCGACTTTGGTGAGCCAGTGGAGATCAACGGCTTGCGTGTTCGCGCCGGCGACCTGCTTTACGCCGACTCCCAAGGAATCGTGTCGATTCCGCTCTCCATCGCCGCTCAGATTCCCGCGATGGCGGCCCGGCAGGCTGCTCAGGAGCGTCGGGTGGTCGAACTGTGTCAGTCACCGGAGTTTACGATCGAACGGCTTCGTGAAGAGATTAAAGGGCGGGGCTAGGATTCATGCAGAAAACAACTCTGGGTGTCGTGGGTGTGGGCTTCGGTCTCCTTCTGGGCGGATGTGCACGCCCCCCGGCCACCGCTCCCGCCGAGACCAACAAGGTTCCCGCCGTCGCGGTTGGCAAGGCGACCCGCTCTGACCTTTCCAGAACGCTCTCCCTTACCGCTGAGTTTGTGCCCTATGAGGAAGTCGACGTGATGGCGAAGGTTTCCGGCTATGTTCGGCAGATTTATGTCGACGCGGGCAGCCGTGTGAGCCAGGGCCAGTTACTGGCAGAACTGGAAGTGCCGGAGATGCGGGCCGATCTGGTCCGTTCTGAGGCCGAAATTCAACGCCGCGGGGCCGAAGTGGCGCGGGCGAAGGATGACCTTCGAAGGGCTGAGTCCGCCTACAGCTACACCCATCTTTCCTATGAGCGTTTGGCCGGGGTCGTGAAGACGAGACCGGGACTGGTGGCGCAGCAGGAGATCGATGATCTTCGCGGCAAGGACTTGATGGCCGAGGCGCAAGTCGCGGCGGCTCGTTCGAACCTGATCGCCGCGGAGCAGCAGGTTCACGTTGTGGAAGCCGATCGTGACCGCCTCAAGACGATGTACGCCTACACCCGCGTCACCGCTCCGTTTGCCGGCACCGTGACGAAGCGCTTTGCCAGCACCGGTTCGATGATTCAGGCGGGTACGGCTTCTCAGTCGCAGGCCATGCCGGTGGTGCGCCTCTCGAGCAACAGCCGTCTGCGTTTGATCCTTCCCGTACCTGAATCCGCCGTGCCGCTCATCAAGACGGGCCAAACGGTGGAGGTGTTGGTTCCGGCGCTTGGGCGCACCTTCCCTGGGCGCATCGCGCGTTCCGCCGAGAAGGTGCAAACCGCTACGCGAACGATGGACACCGAAGTCGATGTCGCGAACCCGAAACTTACACTCGTTCCCGGCCTCTATGCCCGGGTGGACCTGGCGCTGGAGCGCCGGACTGGCGCTATCGCCGTACCCATTGCCGCCAAGAGTACGGAGGGAGATCACATTGTCGTCTTCATCGTGAACAGTAAGAGCGAAATTGAGATCCGCCGCGTTGATCTGGGCATCGAGACGCCTGACCTTGTCGAAATCCGTTCCGGTGTAGCCGCGGGTGACCTGGTCGTTATCGGCAACCGCGGAGGACTCAAGGCGGGCCAACGAGTGGAGCCCCAGATCGTACAACTGGGCGCGCCGTCGGAGGGCAAATAGAGAATGTCTCGCTTTGCTATCAAGACCCCTTATCTGATCGTCGTTCTTTGCCTCGTGGTGGCGATCCTTGGTGGCGTGAGCCTTTTCCGGATGCCGGTGGACATGTTCCCGCAAATGAACATTCCGGTGGTGGTGGTGGCCACATTCTATTCGGGCATGCCGCCCGAGCAGATCGAGTCCGGCATCACAAGCCGCTATGAGCGGTTCTTTACTCTGGCGAGTAACATTGATCATATTGAGTCACGCAGTATCGCCGGTGTGAGTGTCATCAAAGTTTACTTTCAGCCAGGCTCCGACGCTGATTCGGCAGTTACAGCGATTTCGAACCTATCGATGGCCAATCTGCGGCGTCTCCCGCCAGGAACTCTTCCGCCTCTGGTGCTGAAGTTCGACGCGTCGAGTCTGCCAGTTTGCCTGATTACGTTGAAAGGCAACGGACTTACTGAAACCGCTCTACGCGACCTAGCTCAGTACAATATCCGCAATCAGATCGCGGCAGTTCCGGGCTCGAGTGTGCCGCAACCCTTCGGTGGCGCATCCCGGCAAATCATGCTCTACGCGGATCCGTTTAAGATGGAGTCGCGGCAACTGAGTGTCATGGATGTGGTGCGCGGACTCAACGACGCCAACCTGATTCTGCCCGCGGCTAACGTACAAATCGGGCAGATTGACTACAACATTTATACCAACAACCAATTGCCGACGATGGAGGAGATCGATGACGTTCCCCTCAAAATGATCGGCCAGTCGGCAGTGCGGGTGCGTGATATAGGCACCACGAAAGACGCGGCCCGCTATCAGCGCAACATTGTGCGCGTGGACGGGCAGAGGTCAGTTTACCTGCCGGTATTAAAGCAGGGTGGCGATACCAACACGATCAGTGTTGTGCAGGGTGTTCGTGACGTAATTAGTAAGCCGGTTGATTTGCCGGAGCAACTGGAAAGCAAAGTGGTCTTTGACCAATCGCAGTTCGTCAAGACTGCCATCGAGACTCTTCTCCACGAGGGCGCGATTGGCCTGGTATTGACCTCCATTCTGATTCTCATCTTCCTGGGCAGCATGAGAGCGACCGTCGCGGTGCTGTTCTCGATTCCGTTGTCTGCCTTGGCGACCATATTCGTACTGTACGTGGGTGGCAGTTCGATCAATAGCATGGTGTTGGGCGGGCTCGCGCTCGCGTTTTCGAGGCTGATCGACAACTCGGTGGTGGTGCTGGAGAATATCTACCGGCATCTGGAAATGGGCGAGTCGCCGGAAGTGGCGGCCGAAAGGGGTGGTCAGGAAGTGGCACTGCCGGTATTGGCCGCCACCCTGACAACCGTCATCGTCTTCTTTCCGGTAACATTCCTCTATGGCGTGAGTAAGTTTCTATTCACTGCCCTGGGCCTGGCCGTGGCGATTTCACTCTTCGCTTCGTACGCCGTAGCGCTTACCGTTGTGCCACTCTTCTGCGCCCGGTTCATCAAGAGCCCGGCCGCGCATGGCGATGGCGCTCCATCGCGTGGCTTCGGCGCGCGCTTCAACCGGGGCTTCAACCGTCAATTCGAGCGGCTACTTAGCGCCTACGATGCCATGGTCGCCTGGATCCTGCGCAGTCCCGTGGTCGTCCTGGCAGCTTTTGCGGTTGTCTTCTTCGCTTCCTTACTCCTTTATCCGCAGCTCGATACAGCGTTCTTTCCGCGCACCGAGGCGCGCCAGTTCGTCATCAACGTCAAGGCTCCGTCAGGGACCCGGATCTCGGTCACCGAGAAGGAGATCGCTAAAGTTGAAGATGTAATTCGCAAGGTGGTGACGCCATCGGACCTTGGGATGATTGTCTCCAATATTGGATTGCAGTCCGACTTCTCGGCAATCTACACCACCAACAGCGCCGGGCATACGGCGTTCATTCAGGTGAGTTTAACCGATGAACATAAGACCGGAAGCTACGAGTATATGTTGCGCGTGAAGGAGCAGATCACTAAGGAACTGCCCCAGCTCACCACCTACTTTCAGTCCGGCGGCTTGGTCGATGCTGTTCTCAATCTCGGGTTGCCCGCACCGATCAACGTTCAGGTGAGTGGATCGAACCTGGAGAATGACATGAAAGTTGCGAATGAGCTCGCCGCTCGCATTCGGCTGATTCCGAATGTGGCCGATGTGTTCATACCGCAAGACTTGGACTATCCTTCGCTGAAACTGGACATTAACCGCACGCGGGCGAGTGAACTTGGCCTCACACAAAAAGAGGTGATGAGTAATGTGATTACTAACCTCACCTCGAATACGATGATTGCTCCAAGTTACTGGATCGACCCGAAGACCGGGAACGACTACATGCTTACTGTTCAATACCCTGAGGACCAGATCAAGACCATGCAGGACTTCATGTCGATCCCGCTACGTGCCGCGGACCACAAGAATCCGACCCGGCTGGATTCCGTGGCCAAGGTTCAACGGATCAGTGCGCCGACCGAAGTCGACCACTATCAACTGCGTCGTACGATCGATCTTTACATTCGTCCGCTAGGAGAGGACCTGGGCCGGATCGCGACCGCGATTGATTCCCTGGTTGCGGAGACCAAGTTGCCTAAGGGCGTCAAAGTCGACCTCCGCGGGATGGTGCAGGGCATGCGAGCCTCCTTCCAGAGCTTTGGCGTTGGCCTGATCCTGGCCGTTGTACTGCTCTACTTGATCCTGGTGGCACAGTTCCGTTCATTCATCGATCCCATCATTATTCTGTTGGCCGTTCCTCCAGGACTGACTGGCGTCTTACTGACCCTCTATTACACGAACACTTCGATGAATGTCATGTCCCTGATGGGTATCGTGATGCTCGTGGGGATTGCGGTTTCGAACAGCATTCTGATTGTTGAGTTCACGCGGCATCTTCGCGAACACGGTACCCCGGTTCGCGAAGCTGTCTCGACAGCGTGCCGCGTGCGGCTAAGGCCGGTGTTGATGACTTCGCTCGCCACCATCATCGGCCTGATGCCCATGGCACTCAAACTGGGTGCCGGAAGCGAGAGTTATGCTCCCCTAGCGAGAGCGATCATTGGCGGACTTACGCTATCGGTCCTGTTCACTGTCGTCCTGGTCCCCGCCGCTTACTATTTGGTTCATCGAAGTAGCGATCGGGATCCTCGACCGTACGATGCCACGGAGAGTGCGGCTTGAAAGTCTGGTTACTAATTCTTCTGTCTGCCACCACGCTGGCGGGGCAGGACGTTCTTCAGCGTTTGACTCTCGCTCAGGCCGAGGAGATTGCCCTCCGGAATCATCCGCGGATTTCAGCGCAACGGTATCGCGCTGCTGCCGCCGAACAGGTGCCGATCCAGGTGAGGGCCGACCGACTCCCATTTGCGACCGCTAACGTTACTGGTGCCACGGCGCTTGATCGCAGCCGCGTTGCGGCCGGTGCCCTGAATAATCCGATTATCTATGATCGTTTGGCGACCGGTTTTACGGGTGGGCAAATGCTCACTGACTTCGGACGCAACCGGGACTTAGTTCGCAGCGCCGAGTCGCGGGCGGGAGCGCAACGCGAGATCACGGAACTGACGCGGGCGGAGATCGTACTGCAGGTAGACCGGGCATTCTATACATTGCTGCGTGCTCAGGCTGTGCTCCGCATCGGGCAGCAAACTGTGGCTTCGCGTGAGGTGGTGGCCGACCAAGTCGGTGCTCTAGCTAGGAGTAATCTGCGGTCCACGCTTGATGTGAGTTTTGCCAACGTCAATTTGGCCGAAGCCAATTTGCTGCTGGAACAGCAGCAGAACGACGTACAGTCCTCTCAGGCAAATCTGGCCGCTGCGCTTGGCGGCAATGGAGCTGAGCGTTTTGAACTTGTCGAAGATGCCAAGACGACTCCCACGTTGGAGAATGACCTGGACGACATGCTTCGCCGGGCGATCGCCAAACGGCCCGAATTGGCTTCACTTCGTCTTGATGAGACGGCTGCGAGCCAGTTCGCCAAAGCGGAGAGCCGGCTTTGGCTGCCCACCATAAGCGCCGTCGGCACGCTGGGTTACCTGCCAGCCCACGGCGTCGACATTCGAGGTAACTGGGCTGCCGCCGGCCTCAATGTTAGTATCCCGATTTTCAATGGCCAGCTTTTCAAGGCGCGTAAGATTCAGGCTGACTTGCTGACTCGTGCCGCCGCTGACCGCGTGAAAGATGCCGAGTTGCAGGTGAAAAGGGAAGTGCGTCTGGCATACTTGAACGCCTTGAGCGCTTACCAGCGGATGGCGCTGGCTAAGAAGCTTCTCGAACAAGCAAGTCTCGCACTCGACCTGTCGCGAACGCGTTACGAAATTGGTCTCGGCTCCATCGTGGAGTTGAGCCAAGCTGAGCTTGGCCTGACGCGTGCGGAGATCGGGGGCGTGAGCGCCCGCTTCGACTATCTGGCTCGTAGAGCCGAACTTAATTACCAGCTTGGTGAAAACCGCTAAGAGATGATTCCCTTGCGGACGGCATAGAGAATTAACTCGGGAATGCCATGAAGGTTGAGTTTCTCCATTAGATTACTGCGGTGGGTTTCTACCGTATAGGTGCTCAGGTTGAGCCGACCGGCAATCTCTTTGTTCGATTTGCCCTCGGCCAGAAGCTGGAGAACCTCGCGCTCTCTTGCCGTTAGTAACTCATAGCTGTCCTCCAAGCCGCGCTTGCGCATTTGCCGGACGTAATCGTCTACGAGCACGCGGCTGATGGCGGGACTGAAAAAAGCCTTGCCCTCGGAAACCGCCCTGATCGCGGCGATGAGGTCTTCTTCCGGTGAGTCCTTTAAAAGATAACCGCGTGCTCCGGCGTTGAGCGCGCGGAGGACATAGCTTTCGTCAGAATGCATGCTCAGCATCACGACGGCGATAGCCGGTGAGGCGGCGGTGATCTGCCGGGCTGCCTCAATTCCGTTCAAGTTGGGCATGGCGACATCGAGCACGGCTACATCGGGCGAAAGATCCTGTGCGAGTTTGATCGCTTCTTTGCCGTCTGCCGCCTCGCCCACAACGCGAAAGCCCAACTCTCTTTCTAGAACGAGACGCAATCCGCCACGAATGACGATGTGGTCATCAGCGAGGAGGATACGAATCTCCGGCTTCAACTGAGGTCCTTGTGTTGTAACGGCAGAAAAATGTTGAGCTGAGTTCCGTGGGCCGGTAGAGATTCAACGGAAAAGGTACCGCCGAGTGTCGTCACCCGTTCCTCCATGCCCAACAGGCCCATGCCTTTGTGGCGTTCCGGATCGAACCCGCGCCCGTCGTCCCGAATCGTTAGCTTCAATTGATTTCCCACCTGCTCCAAGGTTACGACAACGGTCTTCGCGTTGGCGTGGCGTTCAGCGTTGTGCAGCGCTTCCTGCACTACTCGATAGATGCAGGTTCGATACTGCTCCGGCAGGGTGCCGGCGATTCCGGTATCGGCGATGGTTACCTCAAGGTCGGTGCGCCGGGAAACCTCGCGGGCCTGCCACTCGAGGGCGGGTAGCAGTCCAAGGTCATCGAGCATGGAGGGACGCAGGAGAAGGGAGAGATTGCGGATGGTGCGGACGCTCGCTTCGGTGAGGCTCTTAATCGAATCCGCGTGTTGCTGGACTTGCCGCGGATTCGCGGTGCGCAGCGCCGCACTCAGATTGGAAACCTCAATCAGCACCGCAGAGAGAGACTGGCCCACTTCATCGTGCAATTCCCGCGAAATGGAACGTCGCTCCTGTTCCTGCACCTCGACGAGACGGGCGGAAAGGTCACGCAACTCCGAGCGCGCGAGTTCGGCCTGCTCGAAGCGCTCGGAAGCTTGCTTCTGTAAGTGGAGGATGCGGCGCCCCGCTACCAGCGCCAGGCAAAGTCCAAGGCCGACAGCCCCCAGGAGCGTGAAGCGGACGCGGCTGCGGAATCCGCCGAATAGCTCCGTCACCTCGGCTTGCCCCAAGAGCAACTGGCGCTCATTGAGCGAGGCAACCTGATTGGCGAGGTTCAAGACGGCCGTGCGGCGCGTGAAGACTTGCTCGCGAAGAAACTGGTAGCCGTCACTCTCCCTCTTTTCCGCACTCCACGATAAGGCTGGATTCAGTAACTTCCAGTAGCCTTGTATCTCCAATTGCAACCGTTCCAACGCTCGGCTTTCGCCGGGAGTGGCTCCGTTCTCGTACGCCTCCAGGCGCTGATCCATTTCGCGGCGAATCTGGTCGAGCCGCTGTAACTGGGCGTCAGCACGAATCAAGTCCTGATCGAGAACATAGTCGCGAAAAACGGTTCCTGATAGATAAAGCGCGGAACGAATTTCGTTGAGGGTCCTACTCCGATCCAGGAAGCGCTGTTCGATGGTCCGGCTGCGATCCTGAATCTGAGTCAGCAGCCTCTCGGTTTGCAGCGCGCCGAAACCCATCAGCCCGAGGAGGCCGCCGAAAGCGAGAGTAAGAACGAGCCTGGTTCCACCGCGCTCGAACATGCTCAACCGCCACTGACCGCGGGGACGATGGTGATGGCTGCGCCGCTGGGAACGGGCGCCGAGTATCCGCCTTGATCGCGAATATTGTCCTCATTGATGAAGATGTTGACGTGTTGCCGGATTTCGCCCTGTTCATTAACGATGCGGTCACGCAACCCTGGATAGGCTTGCCATAGGGCGGCTAGGGCTTCGGCGGCAGTGGTCGCGGGGCAAGCAATTTCGACGGTGGCTTGGCCGCCGGTATGATCCCGGAGCAGACCGGGCAGGTGGACGGTCACAGCACCGCCGTCTTCACGCAAGTGACCGCAGGCAGACCGTCTGCGATCTGGCGCCAAGTGTCGCCCTCGTCAGCGGAACCATAGACCTTGCCGCTGCGTGTGCCGAGATAAAGGCCGGCTAAGTCGAGTGTGTCGGCCGCCATGCCATCGCGTAAGACGGTTTCGTAACTTAGCTCTTCGGGAAAGCCCGTGCCCAGCGGTTGCCAGGATGCGCCGGCGTCGCGCGTACGATAGACCAGTAACTCGCCATGCGGAGAGACACGCATCTCGGTCTCCAGAGGAAAGACGTAAGCGGTGTCAGGGTCGCGCGGATGGGCGACCATCGGAAAGCCAAAGTCGGAAGGCACGCCGTTGGCAATATCCTGCCAGTGATCGCCGCCGTCATCGCTCCGGAAAAGTCCCCCGTGGTTCTGCAGATAGAGCCGGTCCGGTTGGGCACTGCGCGCTACTTTGTGCACGCACTGGCCAAACTCCGGGTAACTATTGGGCATAAAGCCCGCAGTTACTCCAGAGTTACGAGCCGACCATGTTTGGCCGCCGTCATCAGTACGATAGACGCCGCCTGTGGAAATCGCCACGAGTAAACTCTGGGGATTTGCCGGATTCACGACGATCGTGTGTAAGCAGAGTCCGCCACCGCCGGGTTCCCACCGCGGACGATGGGGATGATCGAAGAGACCCTGGACCAGACTCCACGTCGAGCCGGCGTCTTTGGACTCGAAGAGTGCCGCGGGTTCCACGCCGCAGTAGAGCTTCTCGTGCTCCAGCGGACCTCCCGGGACAATCTGCCAGATCTGCGCCACTGATTGTCCTGCGGACTCAGGAAATTTAATCGGCGCTGATTCCGGGTTCGTCCAAGTGCGCCCGAAGTCATCGCTGGAATGCAGCATGGGGCCAAAGGCGAAGTGAGTTGAAGATGCCCAGAGCCGTTGACGCCCCGCCCGGTTGTCATAAGCCATGGCGTAAACTACGCGTCCGGGGAAGTGAGGCCCGGAGACTTGCCACTTTTCCCGGTTCGCATCCGAGCTGATTAAGAAGGCGCCTTTGATCGTCCCGACGAGAAGAATCACCTTACTGATGCTGGGATCCACGAACAACTTTGGTTCCATAGAACTTCAAGTTTACCCGCTGATCGCGACGACGAAAAGCTACTGCCCGAGGCGCGCGTCCATGTCGGCCAGGACATAGGCGAAGACGGCCAACTGAGCGATATTCTTGCGGAGGTCGTCCGGATTCACTTTGTCGAGAGTGTCGGCCTCGGTGTGATGCCATTCGAAGTAACGGCCTCCCCCGGTGCGGACGCCGGCACCAATCACTCCGTCACGCATCAGAGGACCGATGTCGGTGCCCCCGCCTCCCGCCGTAACATTGCCAGCGCCGATGGACTGGACTAACTTGCCTATCGCCTTCATTTGTTCAAGTGCTTTCGCGCCTCCCCCGGTGATGCCCATGCCGGTGGGCCGCTCGGCGCCGCCGTCCATCTCGATCGCGATGACGTGGTTCCTGATCGCATCGCCGAGCATCTGCCGGTAAGCAATGCCGCCACGGGTGCCGTTCTCTTCGTTGGCCCAGAAGACGACCCGAATAGTGCGCTTCGGCTTGAGCCCGAGTTCCTTCAGAATCACCAAGGCTTGTAGGGTGGCAATCACACCGCCGCCATCGTCCTGCGCGCCTTGGCCCACATCCCAGCTATCCAGATGCCCGCCCATCACGACAATCTCGTCAGGCTTTTCGCTGCCGCGGATCTCAGCCATCACGTTGGCTCCGTCGGCGTCAGGAAGTTGCTTCGCTTCCGAGTAGTGATGCACAACCACCTTTTCTCCGCTCTTGAGGGCCCGCTCCAGCAGGCCCAGGCTCTCCTCGCTGAGCGCCGCTGCGGGAATTGGCGTCTCACCCGGAGGAATGGTGGTGGTGCCGGTATGCGGCGTGTTCTGCTGCGGGATACCCGCGCTACGGATGAGCACTCCCTTCGCCCCGAGCTTGGCGGCTCGCGAAGGTCCGCTACGGCGATACGCACCCGTTACGCCGTAACTCACCCATGGCGGATTAAAGAGGACGATCTTGCCTTCTACCTTGGCGCGGCCGGCCTGCTCCATCTCTTCAAAGCTCTTGAAGGCGATGACTTCGCCAGTGATGTCGCCACCGCCGGACATGCCCAGGCCGAGGATGGAGAGCGGGCGCGCGAAGGGTTCCACCAACTCAGCATGTTCCTTGCCGCGCACCCAGTGCACGACCTTGACGGGCGGTGTCTGCACGTTGTCGAGCCCCGCTTTCCTCATCGTCTCGGCGGACCAAGCCACGGCCTTCATGTAGTTGTCACTGCCGCTCAGGCGATGGCCAATCCGGTCACAGAGGTAGGCCAGTTTGGACCAGCCGCCCTCGTCTTTTAGCGCCGCGTCGATGATCTTCTTCGATACTTCGGCGTATTTCTGTTCAATGGACTGGGACAAGATAAGCGGAGCGCAAAGGAGGAAGGCGAAGAGGATTCTCATGGGAATCTTTATAGTTTACGTCTGATTCTGTTTTCCGGGGCATGGTGTGAATTTCCGTGACGTCTTCTCGGTGCTCTTGACTGGGACGAAGGGAGCTTCGTTCTAAACTGGGCGGCATGAGCATCACGAGTGGGTCGATGTCCGGAAGCGGCGACAAGGTGGTTGCAGGGCTGGTTGAATTGATCTACTCGGCCGTAGAGGAGCCGACGCGATGGGAACATTTCCTGGAAGTCTTTGCGAACGCGATCCACACGAAGCGCGCCTACTTTTGGATCTCGCGGATGAATCCGATGCGTCCCTTGGTTTCGGCGAGTTTCGGTTCTACGCCGCAGATCATCGCACTGCTAAACCAGCCCGGTTTTCGCGATCCATGGTTTTCACGGGTTGACGTCGCTACGGTGGGCGAAGGAGCGATTCTACGCTCGAACGAGATCTGCCCGGACGAAGAGGTTGTCGCTGACCCGAGCTACCAGGTTTTGCAGCAGGTGAGCGACGATCACTATGGAGGCGGCGTGCTGCTGGTCCGTTCCGAGGCCGCCTCATCGGGGATGAGCACCATTCGTCCGCGCGGGGCGGGGCCGTTGACGGATGAAGAACTGGCCACTTGGAGGGCTTTGATTCCCCACTTGCAGGCGGCAGTGCGCCTGATTACGCGCCATGCCCGGATCTCATTGGAACGTGATGCGATGATGCGCTATTTTGACCATCTCGGGCACGGAGTGATCCTAGCCTCGGCTTCCGGCTCGATTTGTACCGCCAACGCTGGCGCCTCGGCGATCCTTGAGCAGGGGCGAGCAATCCGGAACTTGTCGGGCAGCGTGGTCGCGGCGCATCCCTTGCCGGGGCGACGGTTGGCGGAGGCTCTCCTGCAGACGGGGTCGACCGTGCCAGTTGCGGATGCAGTGTGGATTTCGTTGCACGGTCCCGGCGAACCGCCGCTACTGGCGACGGTGCTTCCGGTCCGTACCGAAGGCGAAGCAAACGTGGCTGCCGATGTGCCGACGGCCGCCATCTATCTCTCCGACGCTTCCGGCCGTCCTTTCGCCCGTTCGGAGCCGCTCCGTGAGATGTTCGGATTCACTTCCGCGGAAGCACGTCTGGCCTGTCAACTCGCCTCGGGCTATTCGGTTGCGGAAGTAGCTGAACGCCAAGGCTTAACGACAAGTACTGTTCGGACCCATTTGAAACGGGCGTTGGCCAAGGCCGGAGTGAACCGGCAGGCGGAATTGGTCGCATTGGTGCTGAATGTTTCCCCCGCACTGTCGGATCCTTCCCGGACGGTTTAGTCAGTCTGCTGCTTTCCTCAAGCCTGCACGATGAGAACGGGCGTGGGGAGGGCGTGGCGGACGGCGCTGATGGTCGTGCCGAAGGCGATGTCCTTGAGGCCTTTGTGGCCGTGGCCGGCCATCACGATGAGGTCAGGTTGTAGCTCGCGGGCGTAGGTGATGATGGCCTGGGCCGGGTCCGGGGCGTGGCGCACTTCGATATCGACTTTGAGTCCAGAGTCGCGCAGGCGGGTGGCGATCTCTTCGAAATAGAGTTGGCCTTCAGCCACCTCGGAGGTGCTGGCCTGGCTGCCATAGACGAAACTGGTGACGCCTTCTTCGATGTGCAGCAGGGTGAGCTTGGCCTTATGCATCAGGGCCATGGAGGAGGCGTGTGCGAGCGCGGCGCGGTCCTGCTCGGAATGATCGAGAGGCACCAGAATCGAGGAATAAGTCATGGTGGCGAAGCCGTCATGGACGGTCTTCACGAGGGTGCTGGGACGGGCGCCACCCTTAGCCCATGCGGGCAGGACCGGGTGAAGGGCGATCCACAGCAGGAGACCGACGAAAGCGAGGCCGAACGGCAGGCCTAAGCCATAAAGCAAAGTCTTTTGCCAGCCGACGGCGACTTCTGCCCACTCGCCGAACTGATTGGTGGCGAGGCGCAGGTTCAGGCTGACGATGATGGCGGCGGCGGCCCAGGCCAGGATGCGGACCCAAAGCTTGTTGGTGAACTCGCCCATGCGAACGCGGTCGTTGGTGAACTGAATCAGCGGCAGGACGGCGAAGGGCAACTGGAGGCTCAAGACAACCTGACTCAAAATCAGCAGCGGGTACGTGGCGCCCTCCCCGGTCAGCATGATGGTGACGACGGCGGGGATGATGGCGAGGGAGCGCGTGATCAGGCGGCGCAGCCAAGGGCGCAGGCGGATATTGACGAAGCCCTCCATGACGATTTGGCCGGCGAGTGTCCCGGTGAGCGTCGAGGACTGGCCGGAGAGCAGTAGAGCGAAGGCAAACAGGGTGCTGGCGAGGCTGGTACCGAGCAACGGGGCGAGCATGAGATGGGCTTGCTCGATCTGGGTGACCTCGATGCCGCGCTCGTAGAAGACAGCAGCGGCCATCACCAGGATGCCTCCATTGACGAACAGGGCGGCGTTAAGGGCGATGGTGGAGTCGATCAGGTTGAAGCGGCAGGCTTCGCGTTTGTCGAGGAACGAGGCGCCGATGCGCCGGGTTTGCACGAGCGCGGAGTGAAGGTAAAGGTTGTGGGGCATCACCGTCGCGCCGAGGATGCCGATGGCGACGTAGAGGCTTTCGTCGGTGAGCCTGGGGACGAGTCCCGCGGCCATGGCGCTCCATTTGGGGCTGGCCATGAAGACCTCGATGCCGAAGCAGATGCCAATGGTGGTGACCAGGACCAGGACAAAGGCCTCCACCAAGCGGACGCCGTAGCGCGTGAGCCAGAGAAGGAGAAGGGTATCGGCGGCGGTGAGGATGACGCCCGTAAGAACCGGGATGCCGAAGAGGAGCTTGAGGGCGATCGCCGCGCCGAGGACCTCCGCCAGGTCGCAAGCCGCGATGGCGACTTCGCAGAGGACCCATAAGGCCCAGGTGACGGGACGCGGGTAGGTGTCGCGGCAAGCCTGGGCCAGGTCGCGGCCGGTGACAATGCCGAGGCGGGCGCTCAAGGTTTGCAGCAAGACGGCCATGAGGTTCGAGAGGAGCAGCACCCAGAGGAGCTGGTAGCCGAAGCGGGCGCCGCCTTCGAGGTCAGTGGCCCAGTTGCCGGGGTCCATGTAGCCGACGGAGACGAGGTAGGCGGGGCCGGAAAATGCGAAGAGGCGGCGGAAGAAGCCGAAAGAGCGTGAGGGGTCGACTGAGGAATGAAGTTCGGGAAGTGAGGGTTGCGGGGCCCTGGGAGGCATGGTGAACTTATTTAACTTAACTATAGTTACATATCACAATGCGGATCGCCAAATGTGCATGGCGGCGTAGGCGCGATAAGGCCGCCAGGGTTCGGCGGCGGCGGTGAGGTGGCGCGGGTCGGTGTGACCGGACTTTTTCAAGAGGACGAGGTCGCTGGCGGGGAAGGCGTCGCGGTCGTGCAGCGCGCGCATGCGGACGTATTCTGCGGTCCAGGGGCCGATGCCCTTGACGGTCTCGAGGCGGTCGAAGGTGAGGCCGTCGAGCATGGCCTGGGCGGCGGCGCGAATGCAGGCGGCGCGTTGGCCAGGGATGCCGATGAGGGCGACGTCGGCATCGACGAGGGCTTGGGGCGTGGGTGGGCCGAAGCGATCGACGAGGCGGGCGGAGAGGGTGGCGGCGCCTTTAACCGAGACCTGCTGGCCGAGGATCGCGCGGACGAGGAGTTCGAAGGGATCCCAGCAGCCGGGCAGGCGCAGGCCGGGGTGTTGGTGACTCTGGAGGGCAGGGAAACGGCCGAGGTGGGCTTCAACCGCGCCGATGTCGGCGTCAAGGTCAAAGAGGTGGCGGAGTCTAGCCTCGGTGTCTTGCGGCGCGGGGCCGTCGATTTCGGCGAGTAGCTCGTGGTGGGCGTGGGTGACGGTGACGGCCCAATTGGCGCCGTGGCGTTGGTAAGCGTCTTCGGTGACGGATTCAAGGCCGGCAGTGAGGCGCGGCGGGAGAAAGCTCAGGATCGCCCTCCAGTGATAGGGTGCCTGAAAGGGAAGCCGTAAGTTATTTCTTCTTCGCGTCACGGACGATGGCCTTCACGTCGGCGACCAGTTTGGGGACGGAGTAGGGGATGCCGTCCTTGATGGTCCATTCGATGCCGGGTTTCTGATTGCCGACGGGCGGATAGAGAAACTTGAAGTCTTCGAGGGGGTTGCCGTTCAGGATGAGTAAGTCGGCGGCATAGCCAGTGCGAATCCGGCCGAGGCGGTGGCCCTGGCCGAGAGTCTTGCCGCCGTTGGCGGTGGCGTGCTGGATGACTTGCAGGGGAGCGAAGCCCGCTTCCCGATGGAGTTCCAGACCGCGGATGAGGCCGAAGCCGTAGACGTTGTAGATGAAGCCGGTATCTTCGCCCGTGGTGATGGTGCCGCCGAGGTGTCCGAACTGGCGGACGGCGCCCATCCAGAGGCGGTAGTTCTCGCGCCAGAAGGCTTCGTCGGTGGTGGTCCAGTGTTCGAAGAATGACCCATGATACTCAGGGTTCGGGGCGAAGAAGCGTTCGAGAGCGGGGTGGAGATACTCGGGAAACCAGGGCTGGTTCTGATAGCGCTGTAAGTCACGGGCGGCCTCGTAAATGTTGAGTGTCGGATCCCAGGCGACGTTGGCTTTCACCATGCTTTCGAGAACCATTTTCAGCCTATCGGGATTGGCTTCGCGCCAAAGGCGGCCGGAGTAACGGAAGCGGTCAATTTCGCGGGCGATGTTGAAGTCTGCGGGAAAGCTCTGCACGCCATTCTCGAGGGCGGCATCGGGGATGCCGTACCAGTGCTCGATGGTGGTCATGCCGAACTTGCTGTCGTCCAAGGCGTTGGTTTCGGCGACGGCAGCATGATGCGCGCCGCGAAGGCCTTGCTTGTGGAGTTCGTCGAGGGCGGCTTCCATGATGTCGCGATAGAGGTCAAAGAACTTGACGCCGTCGGCACCGTCGCGCTTGAACTGGCGGATACGTTCGCGAGCTTCGTCGGGCGTACGCGGGGCGGGGGGCATGCTGAAGGTGCGGTGGAGGAAGAAACGCGGGGCGATGACTTGGCCGAGCTTGCTTTGTTCGCGCAGGACGGAGGACTTGGCGAAGTCGCTGCCGAGGTCGCGGCAGGTGGTGATGCCGGCGGCGAGCCAGAGCTTGAGTTGGTAGTCGGCGGGCATGCGGATGCCGGCACGCTCATCCTGAAAGTGCGCGTGCATGTTGATCAGGCCGGGCATCACGTAGCGGCCTTGCGCGTCGATGACGGCGGTGCCGGCCGGTTGATTGGCGGTGGCCGCTCGCGAGGGCGCAATCTGCGTGATGGTGTCGCCTTCGATGAAGATGTCGCGTGGTCCTGAGGCGGGGGTGCCGTTGCCCTCAATTACGAGCGCATTGCGTACCATCATCCTGGCCGGACGTTGGCCGTGTTGTGGCGCCGGACTGGGAACGGACTGCGCCGAAAGGAGGCCGGGAACCAGGAGAGTCAACAACAATGTACGCATGAGTCCAGATTGTACCTAGCTGATGGCGGAAAGAATGATCGCGGATGTACCACGGGGGCATCTCAAAAGTGCAATGCAGGTGGTTTGGTTGAAGCGGGACCTTCGCGTGCGGGATCATGCGCCACTGGCGGAGGCGGCGGCGCGTGGGCGGGTGCTGCCACTCTATATCGTGGAGCCCTCAGTGGTGCGGGCGCCTGACTTTGACGCCTCCCATTGGACATTCATTCGCGACTCGCTCGCCGAACTGCGGGAAGAACTCGGACGGCGCGGGGGCTTGTTGGTCGTGCGCGTTGGGGAGGCAGTAGAGGTGCTGGAGAGCCTGCGGCGCGACGTGAACATGGTCGCGATCTGGGCGCACGAAGAGACGGGGAATGGAGTGACTTACGCGCGGGATCGGGCGGTGCGGCGCTGGGCGCGCGATTCGGGCGTCCTCTTCCACGAGTTACCGGCCAACGGAGTGGTGCGTCGTCTGGCGAGCCGCAACGGTTGGGCGCGGCAATGGGAGGAGCGCATGGCGCGGCCTGTGGTGGAGACACCGCACGGGTTTACGCCAGTCAGCGTGGATCCAGGCGAGTTGCCGACGCATGCGCAGTTGGGCCTGTACCCGGACCTGCGGCGGTTGGCACAACGCGGTGGGGAGCGAGCCGCGCACGGCACCCTCGACTCGTTTCTGGCCGAGCGCGGCGCGCACTATCACACGGACCTGTCTTCGCCGCTTACCGCCTTCGATGGCTGCTCCCGGCTGAGTCCGCATCTGGCTTGGGGCACGATCAGCACGAGGCAGGTGGTGCAGGCGACGCGCGCGAGAGTCGCCAGGGCGGAAGTTGATTGGAAGCGCGCACTGCGGGCCTTCGACGCGCGCCTGCATTGGCGGTGCCACTTCATGCAGAAGTTGGAGGATGAGCCGGCGATTGAGTTCGAGAATTTCGTACGCGCCTACGACGGCATGCGCGAACCGCACTTCAATGCAGACTTCTTTGGGGCCTGGAAATCCGGACAAACGGGTTATCCGATGGTGGATGCCTGCATGCGCTGCCTGGCCGAGACCGGGTGGATCAACTTTCGGATGCGGGCCATGCTGATGTCGTTCGCGGCCTATCATCTGTGGCTGCACTGGAGGGAGCCGGCACTCCATTTGGCCAAGCTGTTTGTCGACTATGAACCTGGGATCCACTACTCGCAGGCGCAGATGCAATCGGGAACCACCGGCATCAATACGCTGCGGATTTACTCGCCGACGAAGCAGGTGTTGGACCATGATCCGCGCGGCGTCTTCATCCGGCGCTGGATCCCGGAGTTGCGCGATATGCCGGACGACGGCATCGCCATGCCGTGGCGCTATCCGGCGCTGATGGACGGCTACCCGCGGCCGATCGTGGATCATGCCGAGGCGGTGCGGTTGGCCCGGCAGCGCTTGTCGCCGTATCGGAGGCGACCTGAAGCGCGCGAGGAGGCACAGGGCGTCGCCGAAAAGCATGGCAGTCGAAAGAGCGGGCTGAAGCCGACGGAACGGAAGCCGCGGAAGCGGCCAGTGCCCACAGCGCAGGGCCGCTTGTTCTAGGCGCGGCGATGAATGGTGACGGGCGTGGACTTGGACGCGGGTGTCCGGCTCAAGTCGGCATAGCGATCGATCGGGATGAGGACGTTGGCCTCGGGGAAATACGTCGCGACGCACCGGCGGGGAATGTCATACGGCACGAGAATGAAGTTTTCGGCGACCCGATGCTGGTGACGCAGGTCGACCGATTGTTCTGGAACGAAGCCGCCTTCTCGGATGTCTTCGGCATGCATCAGGACGATACGACGGCCCTGAAAGATGCCCCGGTAGCGGTCGTCGAGTCCGTAGATGGTGGTGTTGAATTGGTCATGCGAACGGATCGTCATCATGAGGTACTCGTTTTGCGCGAGTTCGATCGGGCGCAGCGGCGTGACCGAGAAGTGGGCCTTGCCGGAAGGCGTGGGGAAAACGCGGCGCTTCGGCGGAATGTCCATACAGAATCCGCCCGGGGCGTCGACGCGTTCGGCGTAATCTTCGCAGCCAGGGACGACGCGGGAAATGTGGTCGCGGATCAAACCATAGTTGGCCGCATAGGCGGACCAGTCGAGGCCCAGCGTCGACTCGGCGAGTCCGCAAAGAATAGCGACTTCGCTCTTCAAATGCGGCGAGGCCGGCGTGATGACTCCTGCCGACTTGGCCACATAGCTCAACGAGCTTTCGGTCGTTACGAACTGTCCACCGTCCTTGTCCGTGCGGCCAAGGCACGGCAGGATGAGGGCCGTGCGTCCGGTGACCAGGTGGCTGCGGTTCAGCTTGGTGGAGATCTGCACGGTGAGGTCGCAGCGGCGCAGCGCCTCGGCCGTGTACTCGGTGTCCGGCGTGGCGGAGAGGAAATTGCCGCCCATGGCAAGGAAGACCGTTGCATCGCCGGCGTGCATCGCTTCGATGGCGGCGACGGTATCGTAGCCATGGTGCTGGGGCGGGCTGAAGTCGAACTCGGCGCCGAGTTTCTGCAGGAAGAGCGGCGATGGCTTCTCATAGATGCCCATAGTGCGGTCGCCTTGCACGTTGCTGTGGCCGCGTACGCAGAAGAAGCCGGCGTTGGGCTTTCCCACGTTGCCGCCGAGCAGCATGAGGTTCACCAGTTCGCGAATATTATCGACGGCATTCTGATGTTGCGTGAGGCCCATGGCCCAGCAACAGATGACGCCGGGTGCTTCGGCGATGGTGGCGGCGGCTTGGCGAATCTGCGCTTCGCTGACGCCCGCTTGCTCGCTGAGCGTGGCCAGGCCGTGCTGCCGGAGACCGGTGACGAAGTCGTCGAAGCCGGCGGTGTACTGATCGATGAAGGCTTGGTCCACGCCGTGGCCGGACTCGAGGATCACTTTGGCGAGGGCCTTGAACAACGGTACGTCGCCGTTGATCCGCACCTGCAGAAAGAGGGTGGTGAGCGCGGTGCCGTTGCCGAGGATGCCGCTGACTTCCTGCGGATGCTTGAAACGCATCAAGCCGACTTCGGGCAGGGGATTGATGCTGATGATCTTCGCGCCATTGCGAACCGCGGTTTGCAGCGACGAGAGCATTCGCGGGTGGTTGGTGGCGGGGTTCTGCCCGATCAACAGAATGCAGCCGGCGTGCTCAAGGTCATCGAGCGTGACGGTGCTCTTGCCAACGCCAATGGTCTCGTCAAGGCCCGCCCCGCTGGACTCGTGGCACATGTTCGAGCAGTCCGGCAGATTGTTGGTGCCGAAGCGGCGGACGAACAACTGGTAGAGGAAGGCGGCTTCGTTGCTGGTGCGGCCGCTGGTATAGAAGATGGCCCCGTCAGGCGAATCAAGGGCTTTGAGCGCCTGGCCGGTGAGTTTAAAGGCCTCAGTCCAGTCGATGGGCGTGTAGTGCGTAGCGCCGGGACGAAGTACCAGCGGTTCCGCCAGGCGGCCCTGAGCGTTCAGCCAATGGTCGGACTGCTGGGCAAGGTCGGCGACCGAATGCTGGGCGAAGAAGTCGCGGCCGATGGTGGCGCGGGTGGCTTCGTCGGTAAAGGCTTTCACGCCGTTTTCGCAGAACTCAAAGGTATGGCGGTCGTCGTGGGGATCCGGCCAGGCGCAACTGGGGCAATCAAAGCCGCTGGTCTGGTTCACCGTGGTGAAGAGGCGGAGCGCACGCAAGGGTCCGGCATCGCGCATGGCCACCTCCAGGGATTTCTGAATGGAGGTGACGCCGGTGGCGCTATCGGGTGGGGGAGTGATTTTAACGTTCGGCTCTGAAGCCATACTCCTATTGTCGCCGGAATGAGGCCGGTCTTGTTCTAGATTGAAAGATGGAGGTCCTGTGAGAGAGATTTTCGCCAAGGTGGAAAATGGCGGGCGCCTGACGCCGGCGGAAGGCGTTCGCCTGCTGGCCGAGGCGGGCCTGGACGAACTGGGCGCCGCGGCGAACGCAGTCTGCGAGCGCAAGAACGGCAACGTCGCGACCTACGTTTTCAATACTTACTTAAACTATTCGAACGTGTGTTACCTGAGCTGCCAGTTTTGCAGCTTTGCGCGGAAACCGGGGCAGGAAGGTGCATTCACTTACGGCGTGGATGAGTTGGTGCAGCAGGCGTCAGAGGCCTACAGCCAGGGGGCGCGCGAGGTCCACATGGTGGGCGGGCTGCATCCGAAGCTGCCGTTCGAGTTCTATCTGCAGTTAGTGAGAACATTGAAGCAGACTTGCCCGGAGATGGCTGTGAAAGCGTTCACCGCCATTGAAGTGCGCCATCTTGCGGAGCATGTCGCGAAGCTTTCGATTCGGGAGGCGTTGGAACGTCTCCGTGACGCGGGTCTGGACGCCCTTACCGGCGGCGGCGCCGAGATCTTCTCGCAGCCGGTGCGCGAGCAGATCTGCAAAGGCAAGGAGACGGCTGAGGAGTGGCTGGAGGTGCATCGCACTTGGCATCGAATGGGCATGCGCAGCACCTGCACGATGCTGTACGGGCATGTGGAGAGCTACGCCGATCGCATTGATCATCTGCACCAGTTGCGACAGTTACAGGACGAGACCGGCGGGTTTACGTCGATTGTGCCTTACGCCTTTGAGCCGCTGAATAACTCCTTGAGTTACCTGACACGGGTGCGCCCGGAGGAGGAGTTACGAACGCTGGCGGTGACGCGACTGTATCTCGACAACTTCGACCATGTGACGGGCTACTGGATCAGCCTGACTCTGCCGTTAGCGCAGCGGGCGTTGCGCTATGGCGTGGACGATTTGCACGGTACGATCTTTCGCGAACGGATCTTCCATATGGCGGGCGCAGCGACGCCGGAGCAGCAGAGCGTGGCGACGCTGGAGTCCGCGATTCGTGCGGCAGGTCGTGAGCCGCGTCGGCGCAACACCGTATACGAGTTGGTGGACGCTTGAATCTGGGTTCGGTCCCCTATCTCAACGCCAAGCCCCTACTTTGGGGTTTGGATGCGCGTTTGGCCCCGCCGCGGGTGCTCGCCGAGTGGCTGCGCGCTGGCGACGTGGAAGCGGCGCTGGTGCCGGTGGTGGAGGCGCTTGTCAATCCGGTTTACTGGCTGGTAGACGGACTCGGCATTTGCTGTGACGGCCCCGTCTACAGCGTGATTCTGACGTTGAACGTGCCGTTACCGGAAATCCGCACCGTGGCTCTAGATGCCGCTTCCCGGACGTCGGTGATGCTGGCGCAGCATCTGCTGGAACATGAGTATGGCCTGCGTCCGGAGTATGTGGCCGATGGTGATCCGGCGGATGCGCAGTTAAGGATTGGCGATCCGGCGATTGCCTACCGGCAGCAGCATCCGCAGCATCCGGTGCTGGATTTGGGAGAGGCCTGGAAACGGGCGACTGGGCTGCCGTTTGTCTTCGCCGTTTGGGCGATGCGTTCACCCGATAGCGTCTTAGCGGACCGGCTGCGGGAGGCCGGCTCAGAAGGCTTGGCTCGCCGAGCCGGCATTGCGCGCGCCGACTGGGAACTCGCCTATCTGACGGACTCGATCCGCTATCAACTGGGTGAACGTGAGCGAGAGGGGCTAGGCGAATTCGCGCGACGCGTCGGGGGAGCTTGGCCCTTGCGTTGGCTTTAATCAGACAGCCTGGCGGAGAATCGCCTGGAGTTGCCAGCGATCCGGTGCGGCTGGGACGAAAGATAGAGCGGCTCGGTGGTTTCGTTCGTCAGCCAGCCGATGCGTTGGGCCCCTGATCCGCCATCATCCTAATGTAGCGACAGCGCGAAGGCCCTCATAAAAGATTTGTATTGGGCTGCGCCGTGGGGCAATGTTAACCTTTCAGTACACTTCTGTAACTCAGGGTCTGTTCACTTTTCCTCGTTGAAAATGAGCTTCTTTATGCAAGCCACTCCCGTCGCGGCTTGAGCAACGTAGTTCAATTTCACGAGGTTAAAAGACACATGCAGCTTCCCCTTAGCTTGCGCAGTATTCTGCTCACTTCTCTGGTCATGATCGGCGCCTGGGCGCAGACCTTCCGCGGCAGTATTGTAGGAAACATCGTGGACGCCACTGGCGCGGCGGTTCCTGAGGTCACCGTTGTTGCGGTGAACCAAGGCACCGGCCTGACGCGCGAAGTGGTCGCATCGGCGAGCGGTGATTTCGCAATGCCCGACCTGCCTTTGGGTCTTTACAATGTCACCGTCACCAAGACCGGCTTCACCACGCAAAAGATCGATGGCGTGGAAGTCGCAGTTTCGCGGACATCCAATCTTGCGATTAAGTTGTCTGTGGCCCAACAGGCTACGACGGTGGAGGTTTCGGCCGCCGCGGCGACCATTGAGACTACCTCTTCCACCTTGGCCTCAGTGGTGGGTCCGCGCATGGTGCAGGACTTGCCAATGAATGGCCGCGATTTCCGGCAGATGCTGAAGCTGAGCCCCGGCGTTTCGCCCGCCAGCGGTTCCGTCAACGGCATGCGGACTTCTGGCAATAACTACCAGATTGACGGCGCTGATAACAATGACGCCTTTCACAATACTTCGGCCGTGAATCAAGGCGGTGTTTCGGGAATCGCCGGTACTTTGTTGCCTGTCGAGGCGATCGATCAATTCTCTGTCGTGACCAATGCCAGCGCCGACTTCGGTCGCAATGGCGGCTCGAATGTGAATCTGGTCATTAAGAGCGGCACGAATGCCCTGCACGGATCAGCGTACTATTTCAATCGGAACGAGTATTTTTCGTCGTTCTCGCCTTTCCAGAATCCGGACACGGCCAAGAAGCGTGTGATGCGCAATGACCAGTGGGGCTTTTCGCTGGGCGGTCCGGTGATTAAGAACAAGTTGTTCTACTTTGCGACACTTGAGAGCCAGAAGGCGATCGCCAATCTATCGTTGGTGGCGCAGCATCCGTCGACGGCCTGGGTGAACGAAGCGCGCGCCGTAATGGCGCGCTACGGAATCCCGGTGAACCCGGTGAGCACGAATCTGTTGTCGTTCTGGCCGTCTCGGTACAACAACCTTCCAGCGGTAACGAATAACCTGGTGGCGGGCGACCGGAACGACTATGACAGTTACAACGGCATCCTGAAACTCGATTACGCGGTGAACGACAAGCACAACCTGTCAGCGCGGTACTTTGGCGGGACTGGGCAACAGACGGCCGAAGCCGGTGTGCCTTATCGCGAGTATTTCCAGGTGGCCCCATCACGGATGACGAACATCGCAGTGAACCTGACGAGCACGTTGTCCTCGCGGCTGGTGAGCCAGTTAGTACTGGGTGCCAATTACTTTCTGCAGGTGTTTAACGACGCCGACACGAGCTACAACCCGATCGCGGCCGGCTTGAATACGGGCGTATCGCAGGATGGTTCGTTGGGTGGTTCGCCGTCACTGCGCATTACGAACTTCGCCGGTGCCAGCGCCACGCAGCCTTTGGGCCGCATCGATACCACCGGACACATCACTGAGAACCTGAGCTACTCGGTAGGTCGCCACACGTTGAAGTTCGGCGGCGAGTATCGCCGCGCGGTGCTGGATGTTTTCTACGACACCAACAAACGCGGCAGCTTCACCTTTGATGGTACGCGTGGCCCTTGGGCGGCCGACGCCAGTGTGTCTGCTTCGCTGCGTTCACTATCTGACTTCCTGGCCGGCTACGTAACTAACAACAATGGTGCGACCATCGTGCGCGGCCAACTGCAGCGCGACTACCGCCAGAATGGTGTCGACTGGTGGGTTCACGACAACTGGCAGGTGAACCAGAAGTTCAACCTGAATTTTGGCGTGCGTTGGGCGTATGTCGGCCCGGTGTCGGATATCGACCGGAGCATCACGTCCTTCCAGCCCGGCAAGGGATTCGTCAACGTTGGTAAGGGCGCAACGCCGTTGTGGCCGAAAGACTTCAACAACTTCGGACCACGCGTGGGTTTTGCCTACAATCTGAAGTCCAACACAGTGATCCGCGGTAGCTATGGGTTCTTCTACGATCAACCGCCGTTGAACTTCATCGTGGCGAATACGGGTACTCCCAACGGCGGCTCTGCCGGTATTCACGCGAATCCGGCGGGGCCGGATCCCGTGTTTACCCAGACGCGGAGCGGCATTAACATCGTGGCCGGACAGGAAGTCTTTCCCGCTGCCGTCGCCCCGACGAACGTCGGCGCTTTCGGCGTGAGCCCGGACTTCCGCACTCCCTACGTGCAGAACTTCAACCTGAACATTCAGCAGCAGCTAAGTTCGAAGGCAACATTACAAGTGGGCTATGTTGGCAGCAAGGGTACGAAGCTTTCGCTGTTGCGCAGCATCAACCCGATGGTGAGTGGACGGCGGTTGCTGGCAACGGAGTATCCGACACTGGGCGGGATTAACATGCTCGAGTCGATTGCGAACTCGAACTACAACTCACTACAGACCCAACTGCGCCTCACGCGCTGGAAGAACTTCTCGGCAACCATGAACTATACGTTGGGCAAAGCCCTCGACAACGGTTCGAATGTCCGGAATGCGATTCCGGCCAATAGCTTCGACTTGCGCCGCGAGTACGGTCCTGCGAACTTCGACATCCGGCAGGTGTTTACGGGTTTCGTGACTTATGACGTGCCGTCGTTCGGCAGTAAGTTTCCGCGCCTGACAAAGGGCTGGCAACTGAACGCGCTGATGACGGCGCACACGGGCGAACCCCTGGATCTGCTTTCGGGCACCAACCGCAGCGGCTCATTGGACAATCGCGACCGTGTCGATGTGGTGGGCGATGCATTCTCCGGCGTGGCGTCACGGGCCACGCCGTTCGGCTCGATCCCGTTCTTCAACCCGGCAGCGTTCACCCCGGCCGCCTTGGGCACATGGGGCAATATCGGCCGCAACGCGATCTACGGCCCGGGCTTCGGTTCGGTGGACTTCTCCATCTTCAAAGACACGACGATCACCGAACGCGTGCGCGTCCAGTTGCGGGCGGAGATCTTCAATATCTTCGACCGGGCGAACTTGGCCAATCCCGGCGCGAACCGGAACGCGGCCGCGTCGTTCGGTTTGATCACGAATACGCGCAACGGAGGTTCGGCTCCGGGCATCGGCTTCGGGGAGCCGCGCAATATGCAACTCGCGCTGAAGTTGATTTGGTAGCCTGAGTCTGAAATTCCCTTGGGGCCGGGCGTTTCGCCCGGCCCTTTTTTATGTTGCAAGGCGGTTCGCGTTAACCTGGAAGTTGCGCACCCTAACCGTTACGGCCTGCTTGATTCTCGCCAGTTGCGGGAAACCCGACCCCAAACAGATTCGCCTCGTTACGTTTCAAGGGGCCGAAGCCCCGGCAATTGCGCAGAAGCTTGGATTCTTTGAGAAAGAAGGCCTCGCCGTCGACCTGCGGGAGATTGCCGGCACCGGCAAAGCGATGGAGGCTTTGCTCTCGGGCAGCGCCGATTCCATCGTAGGTACCTACGAGCAGGCCATTCAGGTTCAGGCTTTGGGTAAGCCAGTGGTCGCGTATCTCCAATTGACTGACTGTCATTGCCTGGCCATGGTCGCGCTCAAGACCGGGAGCCTCAAGGGCAAAGTGATTGGAGTGGCTGCTCCGGGCGGCCAGATGCAGAACTTTGCGACGACGGTGCTGGAGCAGGCGGGGCTGTCCGCCAGCGATGTCAGCTTCGCCGCGATCGGTGTGGGGCCGTCGGCCCTGGTCGCCATCGAGAGTGGCAAGGTGGATGCGGCCGTCGTGCTGGCGAATACGCTGGTGCCCCTGCGCCAGCGCCATCCAGAGACGGTATCGCTGGCCGAGACGTTTACGCCGGAGGGCAATCGGCGAGTGTTCGGAACAGACGGCTATCCCAGCATGGCCCTGTTGGGGCAACCAGATTGGTTGCGAAGCGATCCGGACCGCACCCGGCGGCTGGTGCGAGCGATGCGTGCCGCCGTCCGCTGGATCCGTGAGAGTTCTCCGGAGACCGTGCAGGCGAAGTTGGGATCGGGCAATGTCGAGGCCTTGCGTTTGCACCTGCCTCGCTACGACCCGCGGGGAGAATTCCGGTTGGATCAGGCCCGTACGGTTTATGAGTTTCTGGCGAAGAACAACCCTGCGGTGAAGGCGGCGAAGATTAATTTGCCCCAAACATTTACTAATGAGTTCCTGCAACTCGCCCGCGAACGATGACGTATACTTCGGGGGAGTTCACCCTAAGGAGAAGAAGTAAAGATGAATCCACTGATGGACATGATTTTGGGCGCGGCCGGTGGCGGCGTGGTGCAGAAAGTGGCCGGACAGTTTGGTTTGGACGAATCGCAGGCGGCGAGCGCCATTCAGGCGTTGCTGCCGGCGCTGACCGGCGGAGTGCAGCGCAATGTGCAGCAAGCGGGCGGGCTCGAGAGTCTGCTGGGCGCGCTAACTGGCGGGCAACATCAGCAGTATCTTGACGATCCTTCGACGCTGAGCAATGCAACCAGCGAAGGCAATGGCATCTTGGGGCACATTCTGGGCAGCAAAGACGTCAGCCGCCAAGTGGCAGCGCAGGCGGCGGAGCAGACCGGCTTGGGTACTGACCTCATGAAGCAGATGCTGCCGATCGTGGCGTCACTGGCCATGGGTGCGTTGTCGAAGCAGTCGAGCGGCAATAATCTGGCCGGCATGATGCAGGGTGGCCAGCAAAGCGGCGTGATGGGTATGCTGGGCTCTTTCCTGGATCAGAACAACGACGGCTCCATGGTCGACGATGTGCTGAAGGGCGTCGCGGGCCATCTGTTCGGCCGACGCTAAGCGTTAAGAGGGAGTTGCTATGAGTCCGATGGGTTATGAAGGGCAACCGCGACGGCGGGGCGGCGTGAAGTGGCTGCCGATTCTGCTGTTCGGCGCGTACCTGGCTTACTACTACTTCTCAAATCAGGAAGTGGTGCCCATGACCGGGCGCAAGCAGTTAGTCGACATGAGCCGGGAGCAGGAAACTGCTCTCGGCTTATCGTCGTATCAGCAGGTGTTACAGCAGGAACGAGTGGCCACCGGACCCGCCGCGGAGATGATCAAGCGGATTGGCCGGAAGTTAGTGGCGGTCTCCGATGATCAGAACTACCAGTGGGATTTCAATCTACTGGAGTCACCGGAGTTGAATGCCTTCGCCTTGCCCGGTGGGAAAGTCGCTTACTACTCGGGCCTACTGCAGGTGACGAACAATGAAAGTGCTGTGGCCGCCGTGATGGGGCATGAGATTGCGCATGTCATTGCGCGGCACGGAGCCGAACGCATGGCACAACAGAAGCTCGTGCAGATCGGCACGATGGCGGCGGGCGTTGCCGTCAGCGATATGGATCCAGGAATGCAGCGGGGAGTTCTCGGCGCATTGGGCGTTGGTGCGCAGTTCGGCGTGATGTTGCCCTTCTCCCGGGATCATGAGAGCGAAGCCGACCACATTGGCCTACTGCTTGCCGCTCGCGCCTGCTTCGACCCAACCGAAGCGCCGAAGGTATGGGAGCGGATGAGCGCCGCCCACGGCGGCAAGAACAGCCAGCCCGAATTTATGTCGACTCATCCCGCGGATTCCACTCGGATTCGGAAATTGACGGAGTTAATGCCCGAAGCACTGGAAGAACGCGCGAAGCGCTGCGGAGGCCGGTAGGTGGCGCTGAATCGATTCGACGAAGTACGCCGTCGCCACGCGGCGGCACGCGAAGGTGGCGGGGAAACTCGCCGTGCGAAGCAGCACAAGGAAGGTAAGCTTTCCGCGCGCGAGCGCATCGACTTACTGCTCGACGAAGGCACCTTCGAAGAGCTTGATGCCTTCGTTCGCCACCGCTGCCGGGATTTCGGCATGGACGAGCAAGTGTATGAAGGCGACGGCTTCATCACGGGTTGGGGCTACGTCAACCAGCGTCTGGTGTATGTCTTCGCGCAGGACTTCACCGTTCTCGGCGGATCGTTGTCGGAGACGAACGCGCGAAAGATCGTGAAGGTGATGGACCTGGCGCTGAAAAACGGCGCCCCGGTGGTCGGCCTCAACGATTCCGGTGGTGCTCGCATCCAGGAAGGCGTCTTATCGCTGGGCGGCTACGCGGACATCTTCCTGCGCAATACGTTGGCCAGCGGCGTGGTGCCACAAATCTCAGCCATTCTGGGCCCTTGTGCGGGTGGCGCGGTCTACTCGCCCGCGATTACGGATTTTGTCTTCATGGTGGATCAGACGAGTTACATGTTCGTCACCGGTCCGGAGGTCATCAAAACGGTGACCCATGAGGAAGTCACCAAGGAAGAGTTGGGCGGCGGAATGACGCACAACGAGAAGAGCGGCGTGGCGCATTTCCTGGCCGCTGACGATGCGGATTGCCTGCGTCAGTTACGCCGGTTGCTGTCCTTTCTGCCGAGCAACAATCGCGACGAAGCGCCGCGCAAGGCCACCAGCGATTCGCCGGATCGTCGAGACTCCGCGCTCGACTCCATCGTGCCGGAACAGTCAAACGTTCCCTACGACATCAAGGATGTAATTGCCCTGGTCGTTGACGACGCGGATTTCCTCGAAATTCACGAACATTACGCCAGGAACATTGTCGTGGGTTTTGCCCGGCTTGATGGCCGCACCGTCGGTATCGTCGCCAACCAACCGAACTTCCTGGCCGGCTGTCTGGACATCGATTCGTCCGTCAAAGGTGCTCGTTTCGTCCGCTTTTGCGATGCCTTCAACATTCCGATCATCACCTTCGAGGACGTGCCCGGCTTTCTGCCAGGTGTGCAGCAGGAGTTCGGCGGCATCATCCGCCATGGCGCCAAACTGCTTTATGCTTACGCCGAAGCCACCGTGCCGAAGATCACCGTGATTACGCGCAAGGCCTACGGTGGCGCCTATTGCGTAATGGGTTCAAAGCATTTACGCACCGATATCAACTTGGCTTATCCCACTGCGGAAATCGCTGTGATGGGCGCTGAAGGCGCGGTCAGTATCGTCTATCGCCGCGAACTGGCCGAATCCGCCACGCCCGAACAGACCCGGGCCGAGAAGGTTCAGGAGTTTAAGGACCGGTTTGCAAATCCTTTCGTGGCGGCGGAGCACGGCTTTATTGACGACGTCATTGAGCCGCGGGATACCCGGCCCCGCCTGATTCGCGCGCTGAAGATGCTGGAGAATAAAGTCGATACCATGCCGCGCAAAAAGCACGGCAATATTCCTCTCTAATTTGCGCTTAAATAGGAGTATGAAAACGGACGACCTGCAACGGAAGTTGCCGCCCGAGTCGGAATCCGCGGACGAGCCAAAATTCGCGGACGACGATGACCTGCCCGAGGATTACGAACTGGAAGAGTTCGAATGCTACATGACCGAGCCGGCCACTTTGGCGGACCTCGAAGAAATTTGTGAAATCGACGAATTAATGGCCGTCACCCCCGGACGGCGAGAGATGGTGGAGCGGGCGATCCGCAGCGACACCTGCAAAATCGTTTCAGATTCCAAGCAGGTCTTGGCTTACATGATCTTCGACTACAGCCACCAGAAACAGGGTTGTGTACGGCTGGTGCACGTAGCGGAGAGCTACCGGCGGCAGGGTGTGGGTCTCGATATTCTGGAGGGGATGGAGTCGACCTGCGGGAAGCCGCGCATTTACGCGAGCGTGCACAAGACCAACCTGGTTGCGCAGCGCCTGTTCCAGCGCGCGGGCTACCGGAAGACGAAAGAGTGGGACGGCGAGGGAATGATCGTCTACATGAAGAAGATCTGGGAACCCATGCCGGAACTCGATGAAGATGACAGTGAACCGGTGACGATTCAGTAGCTATTCGATCACCAGCAGCAAGTCCTTGGCATCGACGCTATCGCCGGTTTTCACGAGGCGTTGTTTGATGCGTCCCGCGATCGGGGCTGCGACCGTGGTTTGCATCTTCATGGCTTCGAGGACGAGCAGCTTATCGCCCTTTTCGACGGCTTGATTGAGCTCGACGAACAGGCTGGTGATGGCGCCAGGGATCGGCGCACCGACATGGCCGGCGATCGTGGGGTCAGCCTTGGAGCGCTCCGGTTCCAGGCTCTTTAGCGTCTTATCGCGCACAGTCACTTCGCGTGGCTGGCCGTTCAATTCGAAAAAGACGGTCCGCGTCCCATCCGGATGCGGCTCACTCGCCGTCAGAAATTTGATGTAAAGAGTCTTGCCCGCTTCTAGTTCTACGGTGACTTCCTCGCCCTTCTCCATGCCGTAGAAGAACTGGCGGGAAGGGATCACTTCAAGTTCGCCGTAAGTCGCGCGGGCCTTGGCGAACTTCGTGAAGACATCGGGGTACATGAGATAACTCATGAGGTCCGTGCGAACCGGCTTCGTGCCGAACTTCTTCTCGAGTAGCGCGCTAGTCTCAGCCAGGTCGATCGCCTTCAGGCTGGCGCCCGGGCGGCCCTTCAGCGGCTTCACCTTTTGCAGGATCAGGTCCCGCACCCGCTTGGGCCAGCCGCCTTCGGGAACACCGAGTGAGCCCATCAGCATATCGATCACCGAGTTCGGCAGGGTCAACGAATGATCCAGCGGTAGATTCGCGAACTCGCTCACCGTCATACCGTGGCTCACCAGGAAGATCGCCAGGTCCCCCACCACTTTGCTCGACGGCGTAACTTTCACGATATCGCCGAACAGATAATTCACTTCCCCATAGGTGTGCGCGATCTCCGGCCAGCGTGGGCCGAGACCCATGCTCTCGGCTTGCTCGCGCAGATTGGTGTACTGGCCGCCCGGCATCTCGTGCCAGTAGAGGTCGGCCAAACCGAAGCGAGGGCCGGTATCGAACGGACGATAGTGGCCGCGTACTGCTTCCCAGTATTCAGAGGCGGCATAGAGGGCTTGGCTGTCGAGGCCCGTGTCGCGTTTGGTATGCGCCAGCGAGGCGACGATGTTGTTGAGGTTCGGCTGCGAAAGCCCACCCGACATTGCGGCTACGGCGGCATCCGCCACATCGACGCCGGCCTCGGCGGCCTTAAAGATTGAGGCGGCGTTTAGCCCGCTCGAATCGTGCGTATGAAAATGGATCGGTAGGCCGACCTCCTGTTTCAACGCCTTCACCAGCTTCTCCGCGGCATAGGGCTTACACAGTCCGGCCATATCCTTGATCGCCAGGATATGGGCGCCCATCTTCTCGAGTTCCTTCGCCATATTGACGTAGTAAGTCAACGGGTACTTATCGCGCTTGGGATCGAGAATGTCTCCCGTGTAACAGATGGCTGCTTCGGCCACGCCTTTGGTCCGGCGCACCGCCTCTAGCGGCGCTTTCATATTGGGGAGCCAATTGAGCGAGTCAAAGACCCGGAAGATATCGATGCCCTCATCGGAGGCCGTGGCGATGAACTCGCGAACGACGTTGTCGGGATAGGCCGTATAACCCACCGCGTTCGAAGCCCGAAGTAACATCTGGAAACAGATGTTCGGCACCTCTTCGCGCAGGCGGCGAAGCCGAATCCAGGGGTCTTCCAGCAGAAAGCGCATCGCGACGTCGAACGTGGCGCCGCCCCACATCTCGAGCGAATACAGATTGGGCAGGCGATGAGCGACGTGATTGGCGATCTTGAGTAAGTCGTAAGTGCGCATGCGCGTCGCCAGTAGACTCTGGTGCGCGTCACGGAAGGTGGTGTCGGTCAGCAGCAGTTGCTTCTGTTGCCTGGTCCATTTGGCAAAGCCCTCGGCGCCCAGCGCTTCGAGTACCTGCTTCGTGCCGGCCGGCGGCGCGCCAAGCACAGGTTCCGGCACCGGGATACGAGCATAGGCGAGCGGCTGCGGCTTCCCGGCGACCTCTGGGTTGCCATTGATGATCACCTCACCCAGGTAACTCAGCAGACGCGTGGCGCGGTCGCGGCGGCTGGAAAACTTAAACAGCCGCGGATTCTGCTCCAGATAGCTGGTCGTTACTTCGCCACGCTGAAACGGCTCGTCATTAATGACGTTCTCGAGGAACGGAATATTCGTCTTGACGCCGCGGATCCGGAACTCTCGCAGGGCGCGATCCATGCGCTGGCAGGCCTGCGGAAAGTCCCGGCCCCAGGCGGTCGTCTTGACGAGCAGCGAGTCGTAGTAAGGAGTAATTACGGCGCCGCCGTACGCCGAGGCGCCATCGAGCCGGATACCAAAACCGGCCGGCGAACGGTAGGTATGAATCTTGCCGTAGTCCGGCGTGAAGTTCTGGGCGGGGTCTTCGGTGGTCACGCGGCATTGCAGGGCAAAGCCATTCACCAGCACGTCTTTCTGCCGCGGCAGACGCATCACCTCGCCATGTAAGTCATGGCCCTGTGCCACCTGGATTTGGGCCCTCACGATGTCGATTCCGGTAACGACTTCGGTAACGGTGTGCTCCACCTGCACCCGCGGGTTCACTTCAATGAAGTACCATTCGGCGCGGTCGACGTCGACCAGAAACTCCACCGTGCCGGCATTGGTGTATCCGGCGGCGCGCGCCAGCTTCAATGCGGCTTCGCACAACTCCTCGCGAATGCGCGGATCGAGGTTCACTGCGGGCGCCACCTCCACCACCTTCTGATGGCGGCGCTGCACCGAGCAATCACGCTCGTAGAGGTGCAGCAGGTTGCCGTGCGTATCTCCCAGGATCTGCACTTCGATGTGCTTGGCACGCTTGATGAATCGCTCCAGAAACACCGCGTCATTGCCGAACGCCGCGGCTGCTTCGCCGCGCGCCTCGTCGAGCTTGGTGGCGAAATCGTCCGGATTCTCCACGACGCGCATCCCTCGTCCGCCGCCGCCGAAGGCGGCCTTGATGATCAGCGGAAAGCCAATCTTGGCCGCGATGGCCGCAGCCTCTTCGATCCGCTTGACCGGCTTTTCGGTGCCGGGAACCACGTTGATCCCGGCTTTCTGTGCCAGTTTCCGGGCGGCCGTTTTGTCGCCCAGGGAGTCAAGAATTGCCGGGTCCGGGCCGACAAATCCGATGCCATAGTGTTGGCACGCGCGGGCGAGCGCCGGGTTCTCGCTGAGGAAGCCATAGCCCGGGTGGATGAAGTCGACACCCTTCTCGGCGGCTAGCGCCACAATCCCTTCCACGTCGAGGTAAGCCTGTACGGGGCCTTTGCCCTCGCCCACCAGGTAAGCTTCGTCGGCCTTGAAGCGATGCAGGGAAAGCTTATCTTCCTTCGAATAAACAGCCACCGTCTTCAGCCCCAACTCGGAGGCGGCACGGAAGATACGGATGGCGATTTCGCCACGATTGAGCGCGAGCAGCTTCTTCAATTTCTTCAGCCCTTCATGATCTTGGCGAGCGCGCGAGCCGTGTGGCTCCGCTTATTCTTGATGACTTGTTCCGGGGTGCCTTGGGCGACGATCTCACCGCCGCCTTCGCCGCCCTCCGGCCCTAAGTCGATCAGCCAATCCGCCGTCTTGATGACGTCCAGGTGATGCTCAATGATGAGCACGGTGTTGCCATGGTCCACCAGCTTTTGTAGCACGTCCAGCAGCCGGCGGACATCTTCGAAGTGCAGTCCCGTGGTGGGCTCGTCCAGGATGTACAGCGTCCGGCCCGTTTGGCGCTTGGATAGTTCGCGCGCCAGTTTGATGCGCTGGGCCTCGCCACCGGAAAGCGTAGTTGACGATTGGCCTAAATGAACATAGCCGAGGCCCACGTCGTGTAAAGTGACGAGCTTCTGGTGCACCTGCGGAATATTCTCGAGCACCGGAATGGCGTCTTCGACGCTCATCCCCAACACGTCGGAAATGGAGTGGCCCTTATACTTCACCTGCAGGGTCTCGCGATTGTAGCGCTGGCCGCGGCAAACGTCGCACGTCACGTAGACATCCGGCAGGAAGTTCATCTCAATCCGCTTGAGGCCATCGCCCTGGCAAGCTTCACAACGTCCGCCACGCACGTTGAAGCTGAATCGCCCGGCCTTGTAACCGCGTTCGCGCGATTCCGGTAACATGGCGAATAAGTCGCGGATGGGCGCGAATACCTGCGTGTAAGTGGCCGGGTTCGATCTTGGCGTACGGCCAATCGGCGATTGGTCGATATCCACGACCTTGTCTAAGTGCTCCAGCCCTTCGATGCTGTGGTGGGCGCCAGGTTCCGCCTTTGAGCCATATAATTCCTTGGCCACCGAACGATAGAGAATATCCGTTACTAGGCTCGACTTACCTGAACCGGAGACCCCGGTTACCACCGTCAACGTACCCAGCGGAATCGACACGTCGACATTCTTCAGGTTGTGTTCCGCTGCCCCTTTGATCGTCAGGAACTCGCCCTTGCCCTTGCGTCGCGTTTTGGGGACGGCGATTGATCGCTTGCCGGATAGATACTGCCCGGTTAACGACTTGGGCTCGGCTGCCACCTGCGCCGGTGTGCCCTGCGCGATCACCTCGCCGCCGAGGCGGCCGGCGCCCGGGCCGATGTCGATTACGTAGTCGGCCCGGGCAATCGTTTCCTCGTCATGCTCCACGACCAGCACGGTGTTCCCGAGATCGCGCAGCCGGCCGAGCGTTTCCAGTAGGCGCTCATTGTCGCGTGGATGCAGGCCAATTGACGGTTCGTCGAGCACATACAGAACGCCTCGCAGCTTGGTACCGATTTGGGAAGCGAGACGAATTCGTTGGGCCTCACCGCCCGAGAGCGACGCCGAAGAACGGTCGAGCGACAGATAGTCCAGCCCCACGGCGTTCAAGTACTCAAGGCGCGTTTCGATCTCGTCGACGACGCGGGCGGCAATCTGCCTCTCCCGCGAATCGAGCTTCCATTCACGGACCGCGGCCAGGGACCGCGCGATCGGCAAATGAGTAAACTCGTCGATCGCCATCTCCTGCACGCGCACCGCCAGCGAAGCCGCTTGCAGCCGGCGGCCTTGGCAATCCTGACAGGCGGCGGCCGTCTGATACTCACTCAGATACTCGCGATAGGTGTTGGTGCCGTCCTCGTAGAGACTCTCCAGCAACCGCAGAATGCCAGGGAAACGGCCCTCGCCGTTCATCAGGATGCCCTGATCCTTCTTGGTCATCTTCTCCCATGGCTTGTCGATATCGATGCGGAACTTCCAGCCGGCGTCGGCGAGTTTGCCGGCCATCTTGTTCGAATTGGCTCCCGGACCGAGCCCCCCGTCCAATAGCGCTTTCGACGAATCGACAATCACCTTGCCGGGGTCGAAGCTCCACCGGCTGCCCAGGCCGGAACAAGTGGGGCAGGCGCCATAGGGACTATTGAACGAGAACGACCGCGGCTCGATCACCGGTACACTCGTGCCGCAATCCGGACAAGCGAGCTTGCGCGAGTACAGATGCTCGGGGCCGTCGACGACGGCGACGATCAGCAGCCCGTCCGCGAGCTTGGTTGCCGTCTCGATCGACGCTTCCAGCCGCTTCTCGACGCCCTCCTTCAGCACCAAACGGTCCACCACCACTTCGATCGTGTGGTTCTTGCGTTTGTCGAGCACGATTTCTTCGTCGAGCGAACGCATCTCGCCATCGATCCTGGCGCGCACAAAACCCTGCCGCGCCAGCTTCTCGAGTTCCTTCTTGTACTCGCCCTTTCGGCCGCGCGCGATTGGCGCCAGGATCATCAGCTTCTCGCCGGTGCCCAGCATGCTGATTCGTTCGAGAATCTGGGCCGAAGTCTGCCGGGAGATTGCGGTGCCGCAATTCGGGCAATGCGGCGTGCCGATTGAAGAATACAGCAGGCGCAGGTAGTCGTAGATCTCGGTGATCGTGCCAACCGTGGACCGCGGGCTGCGATTGGTCGTTTTCTGTTCGATCGAGATGGCCGGTGAGAGGCCTTCGATGGAGTCCACGTCCGGCCGTTCCATTTGATCCAGGAACTGGCGCGCGTAGGGCGAAAGCGTCTCCACGTAACGCCGTTGGCCTTCGGCGTAGATGGTGTCGAACGCCAGCGAACTCTTTCCGGACCCCGAAAGCCCCGTGATCACGGTGAGCGAGTTTCGCGGGATCTCGACGTCGATGTTCTTGAGATTGTGCTGACGAGCGCCATGCACCGAGATTCGGGTGAGCATGGCGTCAGTCGACTTTCTTTCCGGCTTGCTTCAATTTTTCCAGGTACTGCTTGGCTCGATCAAGAAGCCGCCTGGCCCAGACGAAGTGGTCACTCAGAATGACGAGGCCCGGGATCAGGAAGATCCAGCCAGGCATAACCGGCAGGATGATGCCTACGATTCCAACTAGGAGCAGGCCGAAGCCCGAAATGATTCTGAGTTTTGCACGCAAGGGGAGGCCGACGTCTCAAGCCATCGTATCATTCCGTAGCGTCGGCACGCCATTGGCTCAGAGAATCAACAAGTTAAACGAAAAGAGGCCGGCAGAACGAATCTGCCGGCCTGATAAGCACCTTCATACAGCTCGGAGGTGACTGTATGCGGTTGTGGAGGAAACTTGCGACTTCAGGATATATAAAAGGTCCTTGAAAACTCAAGCTGAAACGCAAGATTTCTAAGGGATTTCTAATTTCCCAGCAGTCCCCCATGGCCGAGTGATGCAATTTCCCACCCCGAAACCCGATAGCGTGCCAACATGGGCGGCAGAATCAGGTCGACGACGTTCGGTTTGGCCGAACGGTAGCAGCCCGGCGCCGAAACAATCGGTACATCGTCTTTGTAGCCCAGCAACAAGAGGTTGCCCGGTTCCACCGGAGCCATAAAGCGTTCCACTTGGCAGCCCACCTGTACGATGGATCGGCCAATCACGTCTTCCGGTCCGGCCGGCGCCGTTGTGGACGCCACCAGGATCACCGTTGGCTTGGCGCGCAGCAAATGCTGCAAGGAGCGGGCGACCGCGCTGTCCTCCTCCGTTGAGGCCAGCGAATACGCGGCCTGCAATCCGAACCGCTCCAGCCGCTGCCGCACGATGCTCTCAAAGAGTACCCGTGCGCGATCGGCGTGCAGCGGATCCGTGTACAGAACACCCACCGCCGGCGATCGCACTGGGCGCGCCTGCAGGATCGGTCCGCGTTCCTTCAACATGCCAACTACGCCGTCCAGGTCGGAACGGCCCACGGCAAAGGGCTTGCTCTTGATGGTCGCCACGCGCTGTCCGGCGCGGGCAAAAGTGAAGTTGGCCAGCGTGGCGATGACGATGCTGGACGTACAGTTGATCTGTCGCAGCATCTCCTCATCCACCAGCAAACAGCAGTCTTCCGTGGCGAACAGGTTCGCGCGACCTCCGGCTGCCGGGCGAATCTCCAGGGATCCGCATCCAATCTCCTGGGAGACCGTCAGGACGGCTTCGTCCTCTCCGATCTCCCACTCTTCTAACTCGGTCACCCAGACTTGCTGCATGCCTTCTGCGGCTAACAGCCGGACGTCCTCATCTCGTAAGATGTGTCCCTTCGCCAACAGCTTCTTGCCTCCGGGCCTGAAGATGGTGGAACACAGAATACGACCGGTCGCCTCTTGGGTGGAAACGGTTTGTGCTTTCATTCTCGACTACACTCCTCCGCTGGTTCGCGATAGCACGCGAAAAGCGCTATTCATCTGTGATAGCTCAAAAAACGTTGAAAACAAAGTACTTACTGGAGACTCTTTTGCGGGTATCGCGATGTAGGTACTGAGACGCCTTCTAAGGGAGGTAAGTCGTTGAAAGAAATACAATCAGCTAGAGGTTTTTAGTACTGGCCGGGTGATTCCCGACGCCGGAAATAGGGCGAACGGCCCCCCCTCTATGCGGGGATTCGGAGGGGTTAGGGACTCTTTATTGATCCGGCGAATGACGGAAATTTCATCACATGCCTGTAATTTGGGGCAACGGAGGCAATCCTTCCAAGCCTTCAGCGGAAGCTCCGAACGGTCTACCAGGTCGAACTGGAGCTTGTGGAAAAAACCCGGAACGTAGGTGAAGGCGAAGATCGAGTGAAGGCCCAGTTGCTCCCCTTCAGTGATGAGAGATTCTACAATGCGCCGTCCAATCCCCTGCGTTTTTAGGTCTGGATCCACCCCCAAGGAGCGTACTTCCGCCACCGTTGGTGTGTAGATATGCAACGCTCCGAGGCCAACCAGTTCGCCGTCCTGGTTCACGGCGATCATGAAGTCGCGGACATGCTCGGCCAGTTCGAACTCGTTGCGCGGCAGCATCACGCCGAGGTCGGCATAGCGCTGGATCAGGCGCGCCATCGGCCGGACGTCGGCGAGTGTGGCTTTTCTCACCGTTGTCTGCGCAGCGGCGGTCACTCAGAAACCATCCGCGTTCCCACGGCCTCGCCCCGCAGTAGCGCCGCCAGCACGCCGGGCGTTGCCCCGGGGGCGATCGTCACTGAACCCACGCCGCCCTCTAAGGCTTCGCATGCCGACACCAGCTTGGCCTCCATGCCGCCTGTAGCGATGCCGTCGGCGATCAACTGTTTGGCAGCCGCCGAGGTCAACACGTCGATGACCTCCCCGTCGCCGCCCTTCACGCCGGGGACATCCGTCAGGAAGCACAGGCGCTTGGCGCCAAAGCCAACGGCTGCGCTCACGGCCATCTGGTCCGCGTTCACGTTGAAGATTTCGCCTTGCCGATTCCCGGCCACGCAGGCCACCACCGGGGTATAGCCGTTCGCCGTCAACAGATCCAGCAGCGCGGCGTTGGTCCGCACGGGCTTACCCACCTGCCCGAGTTCCGGCGAGAGGCGCACGGCCTCAGTCAGACCCGCGTCGATGCCGGTCAGCCCGACCGGTAGGGCGCCCGCAGCCACGAGTGACGCCACCAGTTCATGGTTCACGGTCCCGGCGAAGACCTTCAGGATTGCGTCCACCACCTCAGGCGTCGTGACGCGCAGGCCATGGACGAACGTGCTCTCGACGCCGCGCTCCGTCAGGTAGCGCGTCATCTGCTTGCCGCCGCCATGCACCACCACCATGCGCTGTTCGCGCGCCGCCGCGGCCAGTTCCGCCGATAGCCGGCTCCGCGATGCGGCATCGTCCAGCAGCGTGCCGCCCAATTTCACCAGAATCTTCATAGCAGCCCGTCCGTTTCCGGCCAACCGAACATCAGATTCATGTTTTGAACCGCCTGCCCGGCCGCGCCTTTCACCAGATTATCCTCGGCTGCGACAATCACCGCGCGGCGCTGATTCTGTACCACTCCCAGATCGCAGAAGTTGGTCCCGTTCACCGCTTGCAGATCCGGCACCTGCCCCGGCGCATAACGGCGAATAAACGGCTCATCGGCGTAAGCGTCGGCGTAAATCGCGCAGAGGTCGGCGTCCTGATTCAGGCGTACGTAGATCGTCTCCAGAATGCCGCGGTGCACCGGAATCAACTGCGCGGTGAAGCTGAACTGGCTCTCCTCCAGGCCGGAGTTTTGCAGTACCTCCGGCACATGCCGGTGCTGCAGGATGGAGTAGGCCGAGAAGTTGCCGGTCACTTCACAGAAATGGGTCTTCAGGCTGGGCTTGCGGCCGGCGCCAGAAACGCCGCTTTTGGCGTCGCAAACGATTCCCGCTTCCAGGTCGAGCACTCCGGCTTCCACCAGCGGCCGCAAGGCGAGGTTGGCGGCTGTGGGGTAACAGCCGGGGTTCGAGACGAACCGGGCGCCCCGAATCTCCGCGCGGTAGAACTCCGGCAGACCATAGACGGCCTCCGCCAGCAGGTCAGCCGGAATGGCGGGCTCCTTGTACCAGCGGTTGTAGATGTCGGGCGTGCGCAAGCGGAAGGCCCCGCTTAAGTCGATCACGCGGATGCCGGCGGCCAGGAACTCCGGCGCCAATTCGATCGACACTTCGTGCGGCGTCGCCAGAAATACGCATTCCACGCCGGCTTCGCGCGCGGCGGCGGGCGTGGAGGCGATTCGCCGTGGTCCGGTATGGCCCACCGGGACGGGGCGGTCGCCCGCGTCGGCCCGATGCTCCATCAGAATCGGACTCGCGTGCGGATGCCCAGAAAGAAGGCGAATCAGTTCCGCGCCGCTATAGCCCCGAAAGCCAACGATCCCTGTCAAAGTGCTCATGATTAATTATTCAACTCAGTGAATAATTATAACACGCCCCTAATTTTGTTCGCTGGCCGACTTCTCCGCCAGTTCCCCGATAATCGGCAGCACCACCCGCACCCGCTGGCTGGTCTTCACCACCATGTAGATGCCGACTCCGATGACGGCCATTCGCAGCGGCCACCCCAGGTTCGGCACGAACGGCATCCGGAACATGGGCACCAGCACCTGGTTGACAATCAACCAAACGACGAACAGGTACAGTCCCTGGAAGGCATGGAAGCGCGCCCCCCGCTCCGCCCGGAAACGTTCCGAGGCCAAAACGTAAATGGAGGCGATCCAGCCGAACCAGGGGACATAGCAAAGCGTGGAGGCCGATTCTGGCGCCAGCCCCCCTGCGTCGGCCGCGGGGCGCGCTCCCGGGCTCGCGCTCAACGGCGGCGGTGTCGCGCCCGCGCTCGCCGGGC
>JALHNI010000035.1 GCA_022843605.1 Bryobacter sp. | reverse complement strand
ATTGTAGCAACCCGGCGGGGCTTATGCTTTGTGAAAACGCACGGCGCCCAGACGAAGCTGCAAATGATTGAAGAACTCCTGGCCAACATCGCGATCGGAACGGTAAACACGCAACCTTTCCACGCGTCCGCGGGTGGTAACCGTGACCGAATCGAAGAGTGCTCCCTTGCTGATCTTGGCTTCGGTAATTTGCGTATAAGGCAAGTTCATCTCAAGGAGTGCGCCGAAGCGTACCGAAACAAAGCCAATTTCCTCACCGTTCAGATAGATGACACCGGTGCGGCCGAAGGCTGCGCCTTCTGCTGTCATGATAAGCTCCTGAAGCTTTTTTTCCTCCAGGAACTCTCGATAACGAGGTGCCAGTGGCGGACCGTGATGGGTGGTGCCAAACTTGATCCAAAGTACGCGCCGCGCGGCCCGGTAAAGGATCCGCATGGTGGGCGAAACAATGATCGCCAGGATGAGCATCAGCAATGGGACGAGCGCGGCTACCGCGGCCACGCCAAGCGCGGTGAAGAGTGGGCTTTCGTTCCACCAAGCCTCGAGCACCGTTGAATACGGGCCCATAGAAGTTAACGTTTCCGCTTAGCCACGACGCGGACGCGCTTAGGCTGGGAAGGCAGAGCGGACGCGAAGGCCGTATCGATGATCTCCTGCTGCTCCTGAACGTGACGCTTCAGGGCGCCGGTCGCCGGACTGGCGGCTTCCGCGCGGCCCGCATAGCTCAATGGCCTGCGGCGCGCTTCGGTAATCGGCTCCATCCATTCACGGACAAAGCGCCAGGGTCCCATGTTCCGGGGCTCTTCCTGGACCCAAACGAGGTCCGCCGCTTCGGGATACCGCGACAGAATATCGCGAAGGTCAGCGGTGGGGAACGGATACAACTGTTCCAACCGGACAATAGCCACATTTGAGGCCTGTTTGGCTTCGCGCGCCTGGAGCAAATCGTAGTAGATCTTGCCCGAGCAGAGCAGGACTCGCGTGACGCGATCCGCGGAGACGGAAGAATCGCCCAGCACTTCACGGAAACCGCCGCTCGAGAGTTCGCTGAGCGTACTCACTGCTTTGGCGTGCCGCAAAAGACTCTTGGGGGTGAAAACGATCAGCGGCTTACGCAGACCGCGGCGATCCGCGCCACCGTGCATCTGCCGCCGCAGCAGGTGATGATACTGCGCTGGCGTCGTGGCATTCGCCACGATCATGTTGTTCTGCGCGCAGAGAATCAGAAAGCGCTCAATACGGCCGGAGGAGTGTTCCGGACCTTGCCCCTCGTAGCCGTGGGGCAGGAGTAGGACGAGTCCGCTGGGTTGGCCCCATTTTTCTTCGGCCACCGAGATGAACTGATCGATCATGATTTGCGCGCCGTTGACGAAGTCGCCAAACTGCGCCTCCCACATGACCAGGCAAGTGGGGTCGGCCACACTGTAGCCAAACTCGAAGCCCATCACGGCGTACTCGCTGAGACTGGAATCGACAACTTCGAAGCGAGCTTGCTTGGAATCCAGATGCTTCATCGGCACATAGGGCCGTCCGGTCTCATAGTCGACGTACTCGAGATGCCGTTGTGAGAACGTGCCGCGGGACGAATCCTGGCCGGAAAGCCGGACAGGCGTGCCCTCAAGCACCAGGGATCCAAAGGCCAGAGCCTCAGCGGTCGCCCAATCCATCGCAGCGCCCTTCAGCACGTCCCGCCGCTTGTCGACGATCAGCCCTTGCAACTTGGGATGCAGATTGAAGCCATCGGGAAAAGTGGTGATTCCATGAACCACGGCTTCCAAACGTTGTTGGTCCGCCGCAGTGTTTGGGGTAGGAACTTTAAACACATCCTCGTCGAGGAGCGCCATTTCCACGAGTTCGAACTTCGCCGCTTTCTCTTTAGCAGCGTTGAAGCCCTCTTCGAGCCGCGCCGTGTTGCGTTTGCGAATCGCCTCGAGGTCAGCCTCGGCGACGACTTTCTCGCGCTTCAAGCGCTCGGTGTAAATCGTACCGACCGAAGGATGGTCTTTGATCTTGCGATAGAGGATGGGGTGGGTGTAGCTGGGATCGTCGCCTTCGTTGTGCCCATAACGCCGGTAGCAAACCATGTCGATAACGACATCTTTCTTGAAGCGCTGGCGGAAATCGAAAGCAATCTGAATGGCCCGGACGCAGGCCTCGGCATCATCGCCATTCACATGCAAAATTGGAGCCTGTACGGTGCGGGCCACGTCGGTGCAGTGCGGTCCGGAGCGGCCTTCGTTCGGATTCGTCGTAAAGCCAATCTGATTGTTGATAATCAGATGGACAGTACCTCCGGTGGTGTAGCCCTCAAGCTGCGAAAGATTCAGGGTCTCGGTGACGACGCCCTGGCCGGCGAAGGCCGCGTCGCCATGAATCAACACCGGAATCACGCGGGCGCGCTCGGTGTCGCCGAGACGCTCCTGCTTGGGGCGGACAATGCCTTCCACAACAGGATCCACGGCTTCCAAATGAGAAGGATTGGGCGCCACGGAGACCACCACTTCCCGGGTCTTGGTGGCGCGCACGCCGCTGGCGCCCAGGTGATACTTCACGTCGCCCGAGCCTTGCGTGGTCTCGGGATCGACGTTGCCATCGAACTCGGAGAAGATCTGAGAAAGCGCCTTGCCGATGACGGTGGCCAAAACAGTCAGGCGTCCGCGGTGGGCCATGCCAATGACGATTTCGCCGACGTTGGCCGCGCCGGCGCGCTCCACCAGCTCGTCCAAAATCACGACCCCGGCTTCGCCACCCTCCATTGAGAAGCGCTTATGGCCGACGAAACGCGTATGCAGGAAGTGCTCGAACATCTCGGCTTCCACCAAACGCTCGAGAATCCGGCGCTTCGCTTCCGGCGCCAGGGGGGCGCGGGCTGATTTCGGCTCCAGGCGCTGTTGCAACCAGGCCTTCTGCTCAGGATGTTGAATGTGCATGTACTCGACCGCCATCGTGCCGCAATAGGCGGCGCGCAGGCTCTCGAGAATTTCGCGCAGACTGGCCATGCCCTGGGGCGCGGCGTCCCCGGTCATGCCGCCGAGGTTGCCCGTCAGAAACTGGCGGTCCAGATCCCAGATCGTCAGGCCATAGTTCGCCGGATCAAGCTCAGGGTGGTGATTGGCTTCGCCGCCCAACGGATCCAGGTTTGCAATCAGATGCCCGCGCACCCGATAGGCGTTGATCAGCATCAGGATGGCGGCTTCCTTCGCCAACTCCGAGGCTCCCGCCGCCGGAGCCTGGCTCAGCGCCGGCCCAATCAGCGTGCGCACCTTCTCCTCGGGCAGCTTTACCGGCTGATAAGGAATCTTCAGGTCGGTGTAGAGCTCTTCGTAGAAACGGTCCTCGCCGAGCAACAACTGCTGCACCCGCGCCAGAAACAAACCGGATTCTGCACCCTGGATCACGCGGTGATCGTAGGTGCAGGTCATCATCATCACTTTGCTCAGGCCGAGCAAAGCCTTCATTTCGGGCGCCACGCCCTGATACTCCGCCGGATAGTCGATGGCGCCGGTAGCGATGATCGCGCCTTGGCCCGGCATCAGCCGGGGCACGGAACCAAGGGTACCCACGGTTCCCGGATTGGTGAGCGAGATGGTGGTGCCCTGGAAGTCAGCCGGGACCAGCTTCGCCACGCGGGCGCGCTGCACAATGTCGTCGAAGGCGGCGAGGAACTGGAAGAAGTTCATCTCGCCGGCGTTCTTGATGTTGGGCACCATCAGGCTGCGGCTGCCATCTTTGCCCGCCACGTCCACGGCAATACCCAGATTCACCCGGGGCCGGACGATCCGGAAAGCGCCATCGGAATTCTCGATGTAGGCATGGTTGATTGCCGGGTTCGTCTTGAGGGCTTTCACGATCGCCCAGGCGATCAAATGCGTGTAGGAAACTTTGCTCTTACCATTGAGCGCCCGGTGTTCATTCACCAACTGGCGGTTCTCGTCGATTACCTTCACCGTAAACACGCGCTGAGAGGTGGCGGTGGGCACCGACAGACTCAGATTCATGTTCTCGGCGATGCGGGCCGCGACGCCACGCAGGGGCATCAACTGTTCCGAAGGGCCGAGGGCGACGGCAGGTTTCGCAGGAAGTTTGGGGGCTGGGGCAGTCATCTGTTGGTTGGCCGGCGGTTGATTCACGTCCGGGGCGGGGGTTGGAGGAACAGGGGCGGAAACGGGCGTAGGCGGCGGCGCAACCGCTACAGGTGCGGGATCCGGAGCCGGAGTTGGCGCGGCAGGAGCGGGAGTAATTGGTTCCAGATAGCCGTTCGTATCAAAAACGGTCTTCCAGCTCGAGTCGACGTTCTGCTGGTTGCTGAGGTACTGCTGGTAGAGTTCTTCTTCAAGCCAGCTATTGATTCCAAGATCTTCGGTAGTCTGCGACATGGGGTAGGGGTTCGTGGACGAGGGTCGCCTTCTTTACAATGATATCTCGCCGCGTTCGGCAAGCGAAGGACTCTTAATGCTGGGATGCCCGCCGCGAAGCGGAAGTTTCCTGGTCTTGACGAAAATGTGAATTTATCGGCCGGAGGATCAGGCTGAAGGCGGCACCCGCCTTACGGGGCACCGATTCGGAACAAGGGTGCGTTGCTTTGCACGCCGTCGATTGTCACCGTCAGCGGGTAGTCGCCTGGAGGGAGTTCCGGAACCTGAAAGTTGATCTGGGCGAGGCCGACGAAGCCGGGAGTGAGACCGGTGAACAGGACATTGGCCTCAGTGTCGCCGATTCGGAGTGTCGCACTGCTGACGGCAAACCCAAGTGGGTCCGCGGGGGAGGCCGCTCCTGGACCAACGGGGGCCGTGGTGGCGCCAATACCCGTAAGGTACAGCACCGCGTAGCGGCCGGGGAGTTCCGGGGTCTCCGGGCCGTTAATGCCCGCGTCCTGATTCTGCACCACCGCCCGGTTGTCGCCATACACGAAGATCCCAGGACTGGAAGCCGAAATGTTGACCGTGATCTCGCTACTGAGGGTGCCATCCACGCGGGAACGCAAGCGGGCGGACCCGATCGGCGTGTTGGGCGGAATCTGCACGTTCACCTGATTGGGGCTCGCGAAGGAGATCGGGATCGGTTGATCGTTAAGGAGAACTTCGGCGCCCGCAAGGCCGGTGGGCAGCGGCGTGGAGGGGGCGGCCTGGGTGTCGAGCGCCAGCTTGGAGCCGTAGAGCGAAACCAGGCTGCCCGGACTGATCCGGGCAGAGAAACTCGCCGAGTTCACCGCCGCGCCAGGCTGGATCACGGGCGGATCGACAATCTGCCGGGTGAAGCGAAAAGCGCCGGTGGAATCCAACACGATGAAGGTGTTGCCGGGAGCAGACAGGATGCCAGAGCTCGACGAGAAGCGGGTATCCCGGACGGAGCCGGAGTTGGCCGAGGAGGACGTGGAGGTGAAGTCCGTGGTGGAAAGAGTAAAGATGCGCCCATCGGTGAGTACGGCACGGAGGACCGAGTTACTCGAGTCGTGGAAGAGGATGTTGCCTTCTGAGTCCGAGGCGGGAGAGTTCGGGTTGCGGAGGTTGGCCGCGGTTGCGGGCCCCCCGTCGCCGGACAGACCGGCAGTACCTGTCCCGGCGATCACGGTAAGACGGCCATTGGCGAGCCGATAGAGGCGATTGTTGGTGGCGGCGAACAGGAACGACGTGTCGCTTTCCGCGAACAGGTCGCTCAGGGTGACATTGCCCGCCTGGCTGACGAAATTCCGGAGGTTCACTGCGACGTCCGGTGGACGCAAGCCGTTGAGGCGGAGAACGACCGTGCCATCGGTAACGAAAGTGGTGCCCTGAGGCGAGGTGGCGATGCTGCGCGTGGTAGTAAGCCGAATGGGAAAGTTGCCGGGGACGGTGATGAACGTAGTGTCCGCGACGATGCGGACCACGCCACCGCTGATGGCATAGATGCGGGCCGGAGTGGACTCCGTGACGTAGATGATGCCGTTGCCGTCGACCGCAACTCCGGAGACGAAGTTGAAGCGAGCCTGGGCGACGGGGGTGTTGTCAGCAGTGGTGCCTACTTGACCATCTCCGGCTATGGTCTGGATGATTCCACTGGGGCTGATCCGGCGGAGGCGGCGGTTGGTCATCACGTAGAGATTGCCCTGAGAGTCGCGACCGGCGCCAGTGATCGAATTCAACGGTTGCGCAAGAGCGGAGGCTCCTTCGGCTACGGCGACGCTCGTATTGGCGGATCCGCCGGCAAGGCGCTGGAAGGAGTAACGCAAGGGGGAGAGATTCTGGGGAGTGACCGTGATCACCAAAGGAATCGTGCTGGAGGGATTGACGGTGAGAGCGGACTCAATACGAATGGAGGCGCGGTAAGTGCCGGGCGTGAGGTTAGCCGTCAGGATGCGAACCGTGAGCGATGAGGGGAGATTGCCGGAAGCCGGAGTCACCGTGAGCCAGGGCTCTCCGGAAGTAGTGGCCTGGAAAGGAAGCGCAAACGTCCCTTCGACCGTCCCCAGAGAGATGCTGAAGGTGAGGGATTCTCCCTGAGCTACCGAGCCAACGGATTCCGGAAAGGAGCGGAGCGTGGGGCGAAAGGAGGTCGTGAAGGGCTGCCAGCTGTTGAGGCCGTCACGGCTGATCTCCACCAGCTGGCTGCGATACAGGTCGCCATTGCGCGGGTCCATGCCGGTGAGGGACGCTGATGTGTTCTGAATTGGTTCTCTGGTACACACGAACGAGACGCCCCGGTTGGTGCTGCGGCAATAAGGTTCGCCCACGAAGCCGGTGCGGAGGTAGACGTTCGGACGATTGGGATCGATGTAAGTGGACGGGGTGACATTGCAGAGGCCGGACTCGTAGACGTTCACGAAGCTTCGACCGGCATCTTCGGAGCGCCAGAGGCCGCCGCCCGGCGCGTCGCAGCGGCCCCCTTGGAGGGAACCATCGGCTAAAGCGCGAACGAAGATCACGCTGCTGTTCTTGGGGTCAAAGAGAATCTGGCGGCCGAACTTGCCGGGGTCATTCATGATGCTGGAGCGGCGTTCCCAGGCCTGGCCGCCGTTCGTGGAGAAGTGAAAAGCTCCGCCACGGAGGAACGCGGCGGCACTTTGCGGGTTGGCCGGATCGAAGGCCATGACGGTGGTGTTGGTTGGAAGTTCGCCAACTCGGGTCCAGGTAGTGGAATTGTTGAGGGCGTAGAGGGTGTCGGCGATGCGGAGGCGAGCCGATTCGCCTGTGCCGCGGAAGATGACGGGGTCGGCGATTTCGCCGGTGGCGGGAAGCCCCGTGGTGAGGGGCGCCCAGGTGACGCCGCCGTCCTGACTGCGAAAGAGCCCGCCGCGTGCGCGGGACAGGTGAGCGTAAACAACGAGTGGCCGGTCGGGATGGACGATCAGGCGGTCGACGTTTTGCGCTGAGCCTTGAGGGCTGATATAGATCGGCGTCCAGGTGACGCCGCGATCATCACTGCGAAGCGGCGAGCTATTGATGAGGCCGTAGACAATGGGGCTATCGACGAGCGGGAACTCGAAGGGGAAGATGTCGGGCCTGGGGAGGGTCTGCGCCGAGGCGGATAGCACCGCGAAAAGGGCCGTAAGATGCAGGCTCCGAGTGAATCTCATTAAGGCAGCCTAACCGAGGAAACCCGGAGGTGCAATTTTATTCCACACCTACCCCGGCTGATTGGCCGCGCGCTTCACCCAACGGTAGGCCGCCTGGGAATTGCGCCAGAAGAACTTTTCCTGGACGCTGCGGCTCTTCGGGGCAAAGTACGCCTGCACCGCCAGAAGACCTTGAGCATAGGTACCAGCCGTGTCGCTGTTCGGCCAATCACTGCCGTACATGACGCGATCCTCGCCAAACGCCGCCATCAAGGGATCGAGCAAACTGGCGGTGGAAGGCTTATCCGGCTGCTTTTGCCGATGCAGGATCTCCGACAGCTTGACGTAGATCTGTTTGCGCGTGCCCAGGTCGCGGAGCAACTTCTCATAGGCGGGCCGCTCGGCGGGCTTCAGTTGAATGTTCGGTAGATGGTCAATGATGATCCGCAAAGAGGGGTGGCGGTCCGCGATGCGGAGGGTGTCCTCGAGCAAACGAATGGACTGGTTAGCGGTATCAAGCGAGAGGCCGGCCCTAGCCATGCGGCCCAGATCAGCCATAAACTCGGGCTTGGCCAAACCGGCGCGCAAGTCGCGGTCCCAGAGATAGCCATAGCGGATCCCGCGAAAGAGAGGATTCTTCGCCAGCTTTTCCATCTGTCCGGCGAATTCCGGCTTGCCCGGCTCGAGATTACCGACAAAGCCCACCATGATGGTGTCCTTGGCGGAGACATCCAGTACCCACTGGTTGTCGGCAAACCAGGGGCTCGCCTCCACCTCAATCGCTCCAACGACGTTGAAGCCGGCGATCACTTCGCGCAGGCGTTTGGGCAGCGCCGGCTGATAGAGCACCTTATTCTCTTTCGGCGGCCACGGCACGCCTTCCGGACGCGTGGGGTCGAACAAGTGGATATGGGTGTCGATGATGGGGATAGGTGGATCGGCCGCCGTCAACGCGGAGGCAGCGGCGGCTTGAAGAAACGAGCGGCGGGGAAGACGGCGAATCTGCACTTTGCGATTCTACTGCATCCGCCCTTGCTAAGCTGACATCGGTATGGTGCAACGGATTGAGCAGGCCTTTGCCGCGTTGGGCGCTCGCTTTGCCGATACCGGCCTGCGCCTGGGTTGCGGAGCCGCGAGGCAGTCCGCCGGTGCGGGTTGGGCCACGTTTCTCGGCGTCGGCTCTCCACTAACCCACGTCGTCGGCGCCAACGGCCAACTGACTCGTGAGCACCTGGATGTTCTGGAGAAGTTTTTCTTTGAACGCGGCGCCGATGCTGTGATGGAGGTAGCCGATGTCTGGCAACTGGAACCATGGCTGACGGGCCAGGGTTATGAGCTGGCCGGCAGCGAGCAGGTTCTGGAAACGGCGGTTGACCCGGCCAGTCAGGCGCCGGATCCGTTGGTGAGCAATTGCAGCGGCAATATCGACGATTGGGCGTTGGCCGTTCAGCTCGGGTTCGGGATGGAGCCCTCCGCGGCAGGGCAGCTCCTCGGCCAGATTCTAGCGAGCGAAACGCCGCTCGGTATCTGGAAGCAGGGGCGTTTGGCCGCTTCCGCCGCGCTCGCCGTGGTGGGCGAGGTTGGCTACTGCTTCGCCGACTCGACCCTCGTTGCCGAACGCGGTCAGGGGTTTCAGCAGGCGCTGATCCGGCATCGTTTATGGCTCACCGCGCTCGCCGGCGCCAATCTCTGTGTCGCGGAGACGCTGCCGGGGAGCGGTTCCGAGCGTAACTATCTACGCTGCGGCTTCAATAAGGCATTTATGCGGCAGACTTACGTGAAGCACTTAGTGGTCGGCGATGCCGCCGTCCGGAAAGCGTAACTGTTGCCGCGTGTGCGGCTGGTAGGGACGCTGGGCGGCAACACGTTCGTCTAAGTCGATTCCTAGGCCAGGACGGTCCGGCGGCAAGGCGTAGCCTTTCTCGTAAGTAATTCCGCCACCGTAGAACAGATCTTTCCAGTACTGTTCGTTACCGCGATGCGTAATCTCCTGAATGCCGAAGTTGGGAGTGGTGAAGTCAACGTGCAGGGAGGCCAGAGTACTGACGTCGCTTTGCGGATTGTGGGGCGCAAACTCAATACGGTAGGCCTCGGCGATGGTCGCAATCTTCTTCATTTCGAGTATGCCGCCACAGTGCACGACGTCCGGTTGCACATAGTCGACTAAGTGGCGAGCGCAGAGCGGGGCGAAGCCATACTTCGTAAACAGGCGCTCGCCGGTGGCCAGCGGAATTCGGGTGTTTTGGCGTAAGTGCGCCAGTTCGTCCAGATCTTCAATCTGCGTCGCCTCTTCGACGAAGAAGGGGCTGTATTCTTCGGCGCGCCGGCAGAAATCAACGGCCATCGGTGGCGTGGTTTTTCCGTGCAGGTCAATGCAGATGCGGAAATCGGGTCCCACGGCGGCACGAACGGCTTTCAAATTCGCGATGCCCTCACTGACGGAGCGCACGGGTTCAATGACGTCGCCTTGCGTGGTGATAAAGGCGGCCTTGCAACCGGTCCAGCCCTCTTCTTTGGCTTTCAACCAATTCTGCGCGTATTGCTGGGGAGAGTTTCCGCCGGCATGGACGTACATCTGCACGCGTTCTCGCGCCTTACCGCCGAGTAGCCTCCAGATCGGCTGCCCCAGCGCTTGCCCCAGGATGTCCCACAGAGCGATTTCGACGGCGCTGATCGCCGAGTTCAGAATCGGACCGCCGCGCCAGCGCGGCCAGCGGTACATCGCCTGCCAGTGCATCTCGATATCCGTGGGATCGCGTCCCACCAGATAGCGCTTATGCTCTTCAATCGCCGTGGCCACGGTCGCCTCTTTGCTCGTGACCGAGCCTTCGCCCAACCCGGTGATGCCCTGGTTCGTGTAGATCTTCACGAAGACATAGTTCGTCGAATTCTTCCCATCGCGATTGACGATGAACGTCTTCAGATCGGTGATCTTCAGGTTGAGGGGCTTGGCTTTGGCTCGAGCTTGCGCGAGCAGGCCTTCAGGAGAGCAAAGAGCGGCAAGACCGGCGGCGGCGGTTTGAATCAGGTCACGGCGCGTCATGGCCGAGCCATTGTATCTACAAGCAGCGCAGTTCGGGGCAGGCACGCAACCGCTCTTCCACCGTGAGCAGCGGCACCTTCGTTTCGATCGCCGTCGCGGCGATGAACCGGTCCGCCGGATCCGGATAGTCGAGGGCAAGCGACCTGGACCGCATCGCGATTCCAAAGGTGGTTCCGGCTTCGCGCACCTGCAACGCGCGCAGCGCTTGCCCGATCCACTCCCTCGGCCCGCCTGTGACTGGCAGGCGTTGCTTCTCAATGAGTCGATGGGCCTCCCAAACGCTGATGGAGCCATGTGTCAAGCATGGTCATTATCAATGACCAATGGTCAATCTTCTCCGGACGCTGGGAGAAGCCCCAAGGCGAGAACGCCCAACCCGACCAAGGATCAAGAAAGTGGAGAAGCGCGAAGCGTCGGTGCTTTGTGACAGGGTTAAGAATTGACGACACTGGTGGGTATGACCGAACCGGCGTATCCAGTCGCCCGAACCGCCGCCGCCCGTATTCATCGATACTTCGAGCACCTGACGGGCACTCCCGCGGCGTCCACCGAACCTGGAACCCTTGAGGCCGCCATCCATGTGGCCTTTTGGGCCAGTTTGCGCCGGGAAGAGGGACACTCGCCCCGCGTCTCGCTCGCGGTTCTGCCTCCTGAACTCGTGAAAGTTCCGCTGCTGCTGGAGCGCCCGATCCCCCTTTCGCCCGTCTCGCTCACCAAGGTCGCCCCCGCCGTGGACCGTCCCGGCATTCACCTGGGCGTATGGCCCACGGGGGAGCTTTCCATGTGGGGCACGACGCAACATCTGCCTCCCTACTGTCTGGTGGTGGAGATCATCGCTCCTGGATTGCTGGTGGTGAAGTACAGCCGGGGCGAAGCCGCCGGCAAGTTTGTCAACGTGGCGGTGCTGGAAGGCGATCAATGTAAGGTGATCGACCAGCGCGCCGCCACCGTGCCCGATTGTCCGGCGATACTCACGCCGTTACTGGGGCTCGAGTCGCAGATTCGGTCAGAAAACACCGCCGGCCCGCTCATCCAACTCGCCGTTTCGATGCGGAGCCACGGCCGGGGCGGAACGCTGCTGCTGGTGCCGGCGGAGGGAGACGAACGCTGGCGCGAATCGATTCTCTGGCCGACAGCCTACGCCATCAACCCACCGTTCTCTGCCCACCCCACGCCGCGCGAGATTGACGGCGTAGCGGGGCTCACCGCGGCCGACGGCGCCACCATCCTGAACGACCGCTTCGAAGTCCTGGTTTTCGGCGCCAAGATCGTCCGGCGGCGGGGCTCTGCACAAGTGAACCAGGTTACGGTGACGGAGCCCATCGAAGGTTCCGTGGCGACGATCGTTGAGCCGGCGCAACTGGGCGGCACGCGGCACATCTCCGCTGCGCAGTTTACCCATGATCAACGCGACGCCCTTGCGATGGTGGCATCGCAGGATGGAAGATTCACGCTCTTCGGTTGGTCGCCTTGCGATGGCATGGTGCATGCGCGCCGAGTCGAGACGCTATTGCTTTAGCGACGTCGGCTGGACGCCCGTACGACGAGGCGTGACTCGAGCAGAATCGTGCGCGAACGATGGGCCGGCTTCTTCAGGATGTCGAGAGCCAGGCGTGCGGCCCGCTGACCGAGGCCGAGGCTATCCTGATCGACGGAAGTAAGTGGGACGCGCAGAAAGTCCGAATAGCGGACATTGCCACAGCCCACGACGGCGATGTCCTCGGGAATACGCAGGCCATGATCCAGAATTGCCTTCATCGCTCCCATGGCAATGGGATCGTTGTGACAGAAGACGCCGTCGGGTGGCGACTCCAGCTCCAGTAGCCGTTTCATCGAGACATAACCGGTCGCGTCGGCGGCAAAGTCATTGTGGCTGCTGGAGGCAACATACTCAGGACGAAAGGGCAGTTGCGATGCGGCCAGAGCCTCGCGGTACCCGACCAGACGGCCATGCGCCGTGCTGGCATAGGGTGAGCCGATATAGGCCACCTGCCGGCATCCCTGCTCGATGAGATGCATGGTGGCCATATGGCCGATCCGCGCGTCGTCGCCGCCGACGAAATGGGTGTCCAGATCCGAAAAGCGGCGATCCATCAGAATGAGCGGCACGTCGCGCTGCAGCAGCCCGCTCAGCGAACTGGCATCGGGTTGGGAAGAAGCAATGATCAAGGCATCGACGCGGCGGGAGAGCATGTGCTCAATCTCTTCCCGCTCCACGCGAGCCTCCTCGCCGGTCGAGGCAATGAGCAGGTGATAACCCTTATCGCGGACAGCGTCCGCCAGATGCTTGGCGGTTTCCGAAAAGAAGGGGTGCACCAGGTCCGGTGCAACGAAGCCCATGGTGAAGCTGCGGCCGGTGGCCAGCGAACGCGCGGCCATGTTCGGCCGGTAGTTCAGTTCCGCCATCCGGTGCAGCACCCGGCGGCGTGTCTCTTCACCGATGTCGCGGTGCCCGCGAAATACTTTCGATACGGTGACCACGGACAGTCCCAAATCCTGGGCAATGTCCTTCATGCGCACAGGCGCGGTTCCGACTTTGGGAATCATCTCAACAGCGACTATGGTAACGGGGCGTCCAGGCAGCGGCAAGCGGCCCCTTCCGCAGTAGCTTAGAGGTGCTGGTCTACCAGGATCGTGTTCCCGTCGGGATCGACGGCGACGAAGCTAGCAGGACCCGTCGTGGTCTCGTCCGCTTCAGTCATCAGCGAAACGCCCTGCGCCTTCAACTGGCGCTGCAGTTCGCGCTCGTCCGTGAACCCTTCCACCTTCTGGGCGTTACTGTCCCAGCCGGGGTTGAACGTCAAAATGTTCTTCTCGAACATACCTTGGAAAAGGCCAATCAGGTGATCGCCGTTCTTCAGGATCAACCAGTTCTGGTCGGCGTTGCCGCCGAAGACCGTAAAGCCGAACTTCTCGTAGAACTGCTTCGAAGCTTGCAGATCCTTTACGGCCAAACTGATCGAAAACACACCGAGATTCATGGCTGACTCCGTTCTGAAGCATTGTAGCCGACACGCCTGGTGCATCCTGCCGGTTGACTTGATGACCGGCAAAACCGTAAGCTATCGGTTCGCGTCCGAATAATCTACATGGAAGCCCGCGCGCAGACTTGGGAACTTGCCTCGTCGCTTGACAGCGTCGATTGGGCAGAAGCCCATGTTACAGCGCTGGCCAAGGACCTCGGCTTCGACGAGGACTCCTGCCATGAGATCGGCATCGCCGTCCGGGAAGCGATGGTGAACGCCGTAGTGCACGGCAATCACTACAGCGCTGACAAGAAGGTCCATTTGAACCTGGAAGTTGGCGACGATGCGCTCGCCATGACCATTGACGATCAGGGCACCGGCCTTGACCTGGCCACGTTGCCCGACCCCCTTGCCGAAGAGAATCTGTTGCGGCCGTCCGGCCGTGGGTTGCTGATTGTGCGGGCCTTCATGGATGATTTCACCGTGGAGCGCCGCGCGGAAGGCGGCACCCGTTTGCGTTTAGTGAAAAATCGTCCCGCCGCCTGAGCCTGCGGCCGTATTAGAATAGCGGAGTTGATTGAAGGAGGAAGTATCGAATGAGTGTGAAACTGACCAACCGCCAGGTGGGTGACGTGACCGTCGTGGACGCCGAAGGGCGCATCACGCTGGGCGACGGCGCTAGCACGTTCCGTGACTTGATCCGTGACCTGGTGGGCAAGGGCAACAAGAAGTTGCTGGTGAATCTGGGCGAGGTCTCCTACATCGACAGCTCGGGCATCGGCGAACTGGTTTCGGGCTTTACCACCGTGCAGAATGCCGGTGGCGCCATGAAGCTGCTCAACTTGAATAAGCGCGTGAAGGATCTGTTGCAGATTACCAAACTGTACACCGTGTTCGAAGTCCACGACGACGAAGCCGCGGGCGTCCGCAGCTTCTCCTAAGCACCGCTTCCTTATCCCTGAAATCATGAACGCCCGGCAGCTCTTCGCTGTCCGGGCGTTCCGCGTTTAGAGTCCGTTAGATGGTGGTGGGAACGATGTCGATTTCCGGAATCGTGACATGCGCCGGAAGTTTGGCGATGTCGAAGATGATTTCGGCGACGTCTTCGGCTTTCAGCGCGCGGGCCAACTGTTCGGCCGACGGCTTCACGGGGCGCTTCTCCATGAGTTCCGTATCGATCAGCCCCGGACAAACCACGCAAGTCCGGATCTCGTTTTCTTTCTCCTCGACGCGGATGGCGTGGGTGAAGCCGACGAGTCCGCGCTTGGCCGCCTGATAAGAGGCGCCGGAGACGTCGGGATACTTGCCCGACACTGACGAAACGTAGATCAGGTGACCTTTGCGCGCCTCGCGCATGGCCGGCAGCAAAGCCTGAGTGACATAGTAAGCGGCGTTCAAGTTTACGCCGATCATGTGGTTCCAGATGTCGATGTTCAGGCGCTTCAGGTTCCGGTCCGGCGTGTTGGTACCGGTGGAGTGCACCAGGACGTCGACGCCACCGAGGAAGGCACGAGCGGCGTTCACCATGTCGGCGACTTCGTCGACGATGCTGGCATCGGCGGCATGGGTGCCGATGGCGAAGCCTTCGCCGGCCAATTCCTTGGCTAACTCTTCCAGCCGGTCGGCGCGTCGCGCGGTGGCGAACACCTTGGCGCCGGCTCGCGCAAATAAGACGGCGGCCGCGCGGCCGACGCCGCTGGACGCACCTACGATGAGAACTCGCTCACCAGCGAGAGAAACAGGCATCCGCCTAATATATCGCTATCGGGCGACCGGCCAAGGCTCGACGAGCGAACGCTTGGCGTAGGCTTCGTATTTGGCCTGAAGTTCGGCGGCCTTGGCGGGTTGGGCCGTTGCGAGATTGTTGAGCTCGGAGCGGTCCGCCGCAAGATCGTAGAGTTCCCAGGGCTCGGCGTGCTTAGCCACCAGCTTCCACTTGCCCTGCCGCACGGCGCGATTGCCCTCATGTTCCCAGAAGATTTCGCCGTGGCCGGCGCGCTTGCCTTTCTCCCACGCGGGGCGTAGGCTGAGGCCTTCGAGAGGCGTAATCTTGTTCCCGGCAAAGGTAGCCGGATACTGAGCCCCGGCCACATCGACACAGGTCGCCATCAGGTCAATCAGGTGGCCGGGCGAGGAATTGATCGTGTTGCGCTTGGTGATGGCCGCAGGCCAGTGCGCAATGAGGGGGGAAGAGATACCGCCCTCATGCACCCAATGCTTGTAGGTCCGGAACGGCGTGTTGCTGGCGTTCGCCCAGCCGATACCGTAGCTCTGGTAGGTATCGGGGCCGCCCGGGGCGATGGTGGGAATGTTCCCGCGCCGCACCTTTCGCCCGTCACGAGTCTCCACCGGGATGCTGGGATTCGGCGTGAGCGCCCGGGCTATCTCCTCGGCGCACCCGCCGTTATCCGCCAGGAAGAGAATCAGCGTGTCCTTCTCGATGCCCTTCTCCCGCAGTTTCGCGACGATGCGGCCCACGTTCTGGTCCATGCGGTCAATCTGCGCCGCATAGACTTCCATACGCTGCTGCTCCCATTCCTTTTCGGGCGCATCCTTCCAGGCCGGCACCTTCTCGTCGCGCGGCGACAGCGGCCACTTCTTGTCGACAATGCCTAACTGCAATTGCCGGGCGTGCCGTTCTGCGCGCAAGGCATCCCAGCCATCTTTGTAGCGGCCCTTGTACTTGGCGATGTCGCTGGCCACGGCATGTAAGGGCCAATGCGGCGAGGTGAACGGAACGTAAAGGAAGAAGGGCTGTCCGGCGAACTCGTCGATGAACCGGTTGGCGTGCGTGCCGATTTCGTCGGTATAGAAGAACTCGCCCTGCGGCTTAATGAATTCATTACCGAAGGCCAGCGAGCCGGGATCGTAGAAGCTTCCCGCACCGTGGATAGTTCCGAAGAACCGGTCAAATCCACGCTGCAAGGGCCAGTTGTGCTGCTTGCCATTCACCGGCGTGACATGCCACTTGCCGCTCATCGCGGTCCGATAGCCGGCCGTCTTCAGCACCTCGGCGATGGTGACCGCCTGGCGGCTGAGGTCGCCCTGGTAGCCGGGCTTGCCGTAGTCGCCCATCATGTGCCCGATGCCGGCCTGATGCGGATACAAGCCGGTGAGCAGGCTGGCGCGCGTCGGGCAGCAGCGCGCCGTGTTGTAGAACTGTGTGAAACGGACTCCGCCCGCGGCCAGCGCATCAATGTTGGGCGTTTTGATCTCGCCCCCGTAGTAGCCCAGGTCAGAGAAGCCCATATCATCCGCCATCATGATGATAATGTTGGGCCGCTTGGGAGAGGCACCGAAGGCGGAAGCAGCGGCGGTGGCTTGAAGGAAAGTGCGACGGTTCACCACGCCATAATATACCCGGCAAGAGGATGTACTGAATGGCGAAGAGAAGTATGTCTTTGTGGACAGTTTGAAAAAAAGATCGAAAATAACGGAGAAACCTGGACCGGTAAATCGACTATTCATTAGAGCAGTGTGGCCTCTGCGCTTTCTTGCCCAGTTGCTGCGACACAGGAGATGACCTTAACGCCCGCGATGACGCCTTTTCAAGCCACCTCCCCCCATAGGCTGGATCTCCCGCCGAGTTGCACCATCGTACCCGCCGAGTTGGATGATCTTGAATCCATCTGCCGTTTCGACTCCCCCGCCCTGCTGGACTACCGGCAACGTGACTTCGTCGCCGCTGCGATTGAGGAGGGGCGTTGCTGGGTAGCGTTCTTTGAAGAAACGCCCGTGGCCTACGGAATCTTCGGCTACCAATTCCAGGGCTATGGGCTCATTCACCGGATCTTCGTCAGCCCGGAGTATCGCCGGCGCGGCATCGGACGCGCGCTGCTGGACTACTTCTCGGCAGCCTGTTCCTCCCCGCGTATCTACATTGGCGTGCCCCAACGGGAACTGGCGATTCAGGAGTTGCTGCGGACCCGCGGTTTTATTCTGTCCGGTGTCGTGCACGAGTTGGGCGGCGAGGGTGCCGGCCTGATTTACGTCAAAGACCTGCTGACGGAGACCCCGCTGTTGACAGGCCGGGGTTTGCAGTAAAGAACTGGCGCGCATTGACGATGCGGGTGCCGCGCCAGATCACTGGAAAGTGACGCAGGTTGCCGGTGATGAGCCATTGCGCCCCGGCACCCGCGGCGCATTCGAGCAGGCGGTTGTCGTCGTCGTCCGGAGCGGCGGTCGCCGGTTCACTGGCCTTAACCAACTCGGCGACCGCCTCGATCTCCGCCAGCATCCGCTGGAAGCAGTCGCGCTGGGCGGCGAACTTTGGCCGCCTGGCCACGTCGTGATACTCGGCAAGCACGATGTCGGTGACGCAAAGCTGTACCTCGCGCTCCAGCGCCATCCGCACGAGTTGCGCCTCTAAGCCGCCCGGCGACCAGCACGCCGAAATCAGAATGTTCGTATCGAGCACCAACCTCATCCTGCCTTGGAGTCTGCCACAATTCTGAGAGGAGCCGCATTGAAGGACGACCTGGGCGATAAGATCAAAAGCTGTTTCGAGGATGCGCTGCGCATCCAGTTGCCTCGTCGCACGCATGTGGTGATCCGGATCGATGGCCGGCGCTTTCATACGTTCACGAAACGCCTCGAACGGCCCTATGACCGCCGTCTCGCCGACGCCCTCGACACCGCCGCCATAGCCCTCGCCGCGGAGATGCCGGGTTGCCGCCTGGGTTTCGGCCAGAGCGACGAATACTCATTCCTCCTCACCGACTTCGGCAGCGAGCACGAGAAGATGTGGTTCGACGGCAATGTGCAGAAGATGGTCTCGGTAGCCGCGAGTGTTTTCACGGCTCACTTTACAGCCGCCTTCGCCCTGGCGACCTTCGACGCCCGCGTCATGGTGATTCCGCGCCGGGACGACGTGGAGCAGTATTTCATTTGGCGGCAGTTAGACGCTTCCGCAAATAGTTTGAATATGCTGGCGTCGGCTCACTACTCCCATGCGGAGTTACTGGGTAAGTCCACAGCGGAAAAGCACGACCTGCTTCATGCCAAGGGCATCAATTGGAGCCATGCCGAGACCAGCTTTAAGAGAGGGCGTACTGTTCGCCCGGCCGCGAGCAGCGGTTGGGAGGTTGACCTGGAGCCTCCCATTTTCACCCGGGATCGTGACTATCTCTCGAAGTTGATTCCGGTAGGGAACTGACATGCCGCGCTTGGTTTCCTGGGTTCGGGCGTCTGACTTGGTTTGGCTGTTGATCTTCGGCGCCATGCACTTTGCCAGCCCAGCCAGCGATGCCGCGGAGACCGAAGTGATGGTCGCCATGTTCATCTTTCAGGTACTGAGTCCGCGTCTCCCAGTTTTCCTGACGCCGCGTGGTTTGTATCTCACCATCGGCCTGAAGCTCTTGCTCGGCTATTTGCTCATTGGAGTTACCGGAGGGATTGAGTCGAGCTATTACCCGATTCTGTTCTGGCCCATTATCTCGGCGGCGACGTCGCTGAGCTCCTACGGTGCGGTCCTCTGTACGTTATTGACGATTTTGGGCTATCTGTCGCAATTGCTCTGGCTCGACTGGAGCCGCTGGGAATTCGACGTCTATGCGATTCATGAGATCAGCTTGCGGACGATCTTTCTTTGTCTGGTCGGCTATCTGACTTATGAGCTCGCGCAGCACAACCGGCAAGAGGCCCGGAACTACCAGGCGGTTGCGGAGCAGTTGGCTGCGGCCAATACGAATCTGCAGAAGGCCGAAGAGGCGATGCGCCGCACGGAGCGTCTCGCTGCCCTTGGGCAATTGACCGCTGGCTTGGCGCACGAGTTGCGGAATCCGATCGGCACCATTAAGAACTCGGCGGAATTGCTGTCTAAGCGCTTGCCGGCCGAAGACGAGTTGTCGCTTGAACTTTCCGGCTTTATACAGAGCGAGGTGGATCGGACCAATTCGTTGATCACCCGTTTCCTGCAGTTCGCGCGACCTTTCCAGTTGCAGCGTTCTCGAGGAGATATCTCGCAGGTGCTCGACCGGGCCATTCTCCACGTTGAGCGGCAATTCCCGAATTTCACCGTCACCTTCGTGCGGAACTACGCTCCGGACGTGCCCTCGGTCAATGTCGATCAGGAGCTGATCGAACAGGTATTCATCAATCTGCTGGCGAATGCCGCGCAGGCTTCGCCGCCGGGCAGTGTCGTCACGGTGAAAACACGCGCGGACCAGCAGCTGTTGGAAGTGGCGGTGATCGACCGTGGCGCCGGCATTGACCCGGCGATTCAGGGTTCTATCTTTAATCCATTTTTCACGACGAAAAAGGATGGCGTTGGGCTTGGGCTGGCCATTGTGGCGAAGATTGTTGACGAGCACGCGGGCCGCATCGTAGTCGAAAGTGAACCAGGCCAAGGCAGCGTCTTCCGGGTGCTTTTGCCTTTGGGCGTAAGCGGCGTCTAAGCCTTCAGACGGTAGACCCGGTGGGCATTTTCCCAGGTGAGCCTTTTGAAGGCCGTTGGGGAAACTGTGTTCTTGAGGAGGGTAAGCGTCTCGCGGGCGACGCACTTGCCCGCAAGTCGGCTTGCTCCCGGATTGCCGCCCTGCGAAATTCCGCCCCCCTTGCCGTCGCTGCACGCGCAGTCGCTGCCGTAAATCAACTTACTTTCGTGCCGCTTCAAGAAACCGGGCGTAAACTCGGGGTCGCGCGATAAGGCGTTGTTGCCGGAGTTCGCCGCCAGGTCGCCGTAGAGATTCCCATAGTCGCCGAGGAGTTTGTCGGTGACACCGCCGCGCTTCACCTTACCTTTCGGATAGTCGACATCGTTGGCGTAGTCGGAACTGACGTTGGCCCAGAAGGCGTCGGCGTGTCCAATGAATTTCGTTTTCGGGTAGGCCTTCAACATGGCCTCGAAATTTTTGAAGCCGGTGGCGAAGACTCCTTCGGTGGGGGTGTGCGGCACTTCCTGAAAGTGAACGAGTATCGGTACGTCGAGTTCGCCGGCAAGGGCATACATGCGGCGCAGTTCGGGTCCGGCGGCTTCTACGTGGAATTTGAGTTCGCCAAAGCCGATGGCGCCGTCTTTGATGGCCTTTGTCAGTATGGCTTCAGCTTCGGGCTTGGTGATGTCGGCACTGGCGAACCATCCGAGAAGACGGCCGGGGTACTTTTGCTTTAGTGCGGCGATTTGCTCAGCGGAGTTGGCCCGAGTGAGTGCCATCGCGTTCGAAACGCCGCAGCCGTCGAGATGAACGATATTAGCTTCTGGGGTCCGGCGCAGGTGATGGTGGCAATCGACCACCGGTCCACCCCAGTCGGGAGCCGCTTGAGCCTGACTCGGAAGCGATGCGGCGGCGAGGCCGGCGAGGGTCTGCGAGAACTGGCGTCGATTCAGCATATGCGGTTCAAAGGTATCACGCGGGATTGGCCTCTGTTGGGCTAGGGAGCCATGGCGACCTTTCTCAGCGTGATCGGGTTGGCCGGACAACCTCGTGGTGGCCAGGGCATCGGGTCGCGGTCGATTTGGATGGGTTCGGATCCACAGCGTAGTCTGTGTGTCAATTCACAATGCGGTTGAAGAGGGCCTCGTACTGGTCGGTCACCGCGGACCAGGAATAGCGTTCGCGAACGCGGTTAACGGCCTTTCGTTGCCAGTCGGCACGCTCGGCGAGCGGCATGTCGAGGGCGCGGCGGAGGACCTGGGGAAGAGTAGCAGTAGTAAAAGGGATGCCGATGCCGCCGGCGACTTCTGAGTTTTCTGCGGTTTCAAGATACAAGATCAGGGCGCCACGGCCCATCGCTTCGATCAGTGCCGGATGGGTTCCACCCACTTCGGTCGCGTGGACGTAAGCGTAACAATGGGACTGCAATTCGGCGTAGCCGTCGCCAAAGACGTAACCGGGAATGACCACGCGTGGGTCCTGGGTGTCCTTGATGCGCGCGATGTACTCAGCGGCGTACGGTGCGTCGCCAATCAGGGCCAGCTTGAGAGGCGTATCGAGAGTCTCGAAGGCCTCGCGGACGAGGAGGGGGTTGTTTTCGGGCTCGAAGCGCGTGACGTAGAGGAAGTAGCGGTCGGGTTCGAGTCCCAAGGTGGTGAGGATGGCGCTGGATTCCAGTCGGGCGGGTTCCGCCCCATAAGGGATCATCGTCGACGGACACTGATAACGGTCCCGATAGTATTGCTCGATCGCCTGCGCGTCGGTAACGATGGCTGTCGGGCAGAATGTCGCCAGCCATTCGGAAACACGGTACCAGGCTTTGGCGACGCGATTCCATTTTTTGCGGTGACGTTCGAGGCCATCGACGTTGAGAGCGACGGGCATGCCGAGCAGACGGGGTAGCCAGCAGAAGATGGCGTTGGCGGCGTTGCAGTAGAGGGCAACATCGACGCGGTGGAAGAGCAAGTGGGCGGTGGAGAATCCCGTGTGGGCAATCGTGTCGAAATACTTGTGGCGTATGGTGGGGAGGTAGCGGAGTTCGGAGCCGAGGTAGGTATCTTCGGTGTGGCGTTCGCGGCAGTAGACGGAGACTTTGTGTCCGCGCTCGACGAGGCGGCGAGCGAGTTCGTCAGCGAAGGTTTCGAAGCCGCCATAACGGCCGGGAATGCCCCGCGTGCCAACAATGGCGATGTGCATCTAGCAGCGCTGCTTAACCACGCACAGTGCGAGCGGCAAGTTGCTTCGCGCCGCGAACCGTTTGCTTGGACGCCGGCAGCGCCTGCGGCTGAAAATGAAACCAGGCCGACATGTAGGCGTCCGTAACGCGCTTGTGTTCCATGATCCAATGGCGCTTCACCATCAAGCGGCTCCAGTTTTTGGCGACCAGCCAGAAGGCGCGAAGTGAGGAGTGCTCGCGAACGAGGCAGGCACCGAGCACAATGAGGTCGCGCGAGGTGATGGCGAACCAATGCTGCCGGTAGAGATCCGGGCTAATGTTCTTAATGCGCATCAGGAAGCGATTCTTCACCGAGTGCATGTTGATCACGGCCGGGAGGGCATGGCGGTTCATGGGAAGAACAGCCCGCACGTGGTAACCGCGGGCGTAGGGTGTATAGAGGCACTTCCATCCCAGAAGCTGGGCGCGCCAAGCAACGTCGGCGTCTTCGCGGTAAACGAAGAAGTCCGGGTCAAAGAATTCGGAGGGACCGGTGCCGTCATTGTTGCCGGGAATCGAAACGTCGTCGATCATCTCACGGCGATAGAGCGCGGCTGCGGCGGTGGCGCCGAAGACGTACTCGTAATTCATGTATTCGCCATTGTCGACTTCCTGGCTGCCGCGGTCCAGGTGACGCAACATGGGATTGAAGTAGATACCGGTGGAATCGACGATAGGAGTTTCGGGAAGGTCAAAGGTGGCGCTCATCGCGAGCAGCTTGCCGCAGACGGTGCCGATCTTAGGATCGCGGTGGCCCGCGTCAACGAGAGCCTGGAGGAAATTGGGGAGCAGCAGGACGTCAGGATTGAGGGTAAGAATCCATTCGCCGTTCGAAAGCTGGATCGCTTGATTCTGTGCAGCAGCGAAACCAATATTCGCATCGTTGTAATAGATGCGGACGTCTTTGTACTTGTCCTGATCGTCAAACTGATCGAGGATGTCAACGGTGCCATCGGTGGAGGCATTATCCACCACCACAATTTCTTTCAACGAAAACTTTTGCGCGAGTACTGACTCAAGACATCGCTTGATGAAGCGTCCACTGTTATAGGTCACGATGGTGACCGAGACTAGGCCGTTTTGAATCATGAATCCCTGTTAAGAACTGCCACCCCGACCGGGCCGGACGCGTCCCCGAAGAACGTTCCAGGCCTGAACGGCTAGTTTGCCATAGACCACGAGAGGCTCACTACTCAGGCGGCTGATCATCCCGAATACCCCTCGCGGTATGGACACCAGAAGCAGAGCTAACGCAACCCGGCGCTCGCCGCGTCCGCTCCAGTGCTTTTCCGCGTACTTTAGCAGGCTACCATACCAGTGCATCTGCTTGCAGCGCCACGACAATTTGTTGACGGAGTGCCCTCCCCGGTGCGTGGCGCGGACCTTCGGTGTGTAGCGAATTCGCCAGCCGTTTTGACGTAGCCGGTAGCAAAAATCGACATCCTCAAACCAGACCGGGTGGAAGCCTTCATCAAACCCGTTTAACTGTTCCCAGGCGGTGCGGCGAACCATGAGCAAGGCTCCGGCCGGTTGATCGACGTCCTGTTCGCGGGTGAGGTCGAGATCGAGGCAGCGGTAACTGCGGTTGATCGGATTGCCAGGCCAGAGACGGTTAAGCCCGGAAATTTCGGCGACCTGGTTTTGCCAGGTTGGAAAACGACGAACGGTGAAGCCGACCTGAGGCGTTCCGTCGCTATGAAGGAGGAGTCCACCGGCGGCACCCACGGTGAGGTCGTCGAATAGGGCTGTCAGGGGTTCGAGCGTTCCCTCGAGGCGGCAATCGGGGTTCAAGATGAGGATGAGAGGTTCCTGGCTAGCGCAGATACCTTGGTTGACGGCGCCAGCAAAGCCAGCGTTATGGGAGTTTGCTACAGTCGCCCACCGGGGGGAGGAGTCAGTTGAGGCATTGTCCACAACGACGATCGATGCGGCAAAGGGACGGCACGCCTCCAGGCAGGCCTGAATGTCGTCTCCCGAGTTGTAGGTCACGATGACGATAGCGACTTTCATCTGAGGGGAAAGAGATTGAAGTACATGCGCCAGTACCAGTCAAAGCCTGTTTCGTTTTGGAGCCGGTAAAGCTCTGCCTCGCTCTCCTTGAGAACGTTACGGAGGAGTGCCGGATCGTTTTGATACCGTACTTCTGGCAATGATTCGCGGCAGCCGGCCCACCAGGCAGCGAGTTGTCCATGGCGAAGGGCGAGTATCGCCCAAAGTACGCGGGAGACAAATAGCCGGCAACTGGTTGACCAGTCGCGTTGAGGTCCGAAGTGCTTCTTGATTAAGAGGCGGTGGTTACGCGTGAGCAGCCGGACGGTTTCCGGACGCCAGGCACCGAAAGTGGAACTGCCCGCATGCAGCGCGACCGCTTTCGGTTCGTACTCACCGATGATGCCGGCCTGTGCACAACGCAAACCGAAATCCACGTCTTCATAGTAGGAGCCGAAGGTCTCGTCCAGGAGGCCAACACGCTGGAAGACATCACGGCGGTAGAGAGCGGCAGTCCAAGAAGCAAACTGTATTCTATTATTATAGTTAGTTGTGCTTTGATCGGGACGTCCGCTGCCGGCCCTCCAGGGCATCGCTACCTGGGAAAGGAGGTCATAAGTTCCGTCCAGCAGCTGGGGTTCGCTCAGATTCAGGAGCTTGCCCGTTACAAAACTTGATTTCGACAAAGATAGTATTTTAAGCCAATCAGGTTTGGGCTCAACGTCGTTGTTCACGATTCCAACCCATTCTCCCCGCGCGGCCTGGATTCCGAGATTCACGGCGTGAGCAAAGCCACAGTTCCGATCGAGACGAAGGACCGTCGCCCGGGCTCCGACGGCCTCAGCTGTACCGTCGGTGGAGCCGTTGTCGACGACAATGACCTCGTCAGCGCGTCGAGTTTGGGTTTCGAGCAGGTCGAGAAGCCGGAGCACGAGGTCGCGACGTTGCCAAGTGGGGATGACAAGAGAGACTGTAACCTGGGCTTCAGACGTGGGCATCTTGGCGCTCGTGGACCATTCTACCGGCTCGAACGCCGAAGTAGTTGGATTGCGTGTGGATTAGCTCTGAGAATGTCCTTTCCGAGTGGGGAAAGTGAGGAAAAACGAGCCACATTTTATTTTTATAGATTATTGTAAATAGCTAATTCTAAATGACTTAAATTTTCGTATCCTTGCTGCTTGCTAGCTGGCGTTTTATGCTAGACTCAACAATCGCAGGGCATAGTGATTGGTAGAGTAAAGAGCTTAAAGATAAGCAGTTCGCCGACCCCCCCTCCCGAACGATTCTGCTGTTAGAATCTCCCTCAAATTGGTAGTTGGTACCTTCGTTTTTCCACAGAGTGTGGAAAAACTGTGGGTATGTACTGTCCATTCGTACTGGGATGTGGGAACCTTCGTTGGTGGGGATTTTTTGTGCTTAGCTGGGGAGTATTGTTTTAGCCGCGATGAACGTTTGGGATCAAATTAAGCAGGCACTGTCGCTTCAACTGAGCGCGGAGGGATACCAGAACTGGATCCAACCGACACAGCAGGAAATGTTAGATGGTGACGTGCTACTGGTTCGGGTGCCAAACGCGGAGACGGCAGAGTGGATCGAGAAGGAGTATTCCGACTCGATCTGGACAGCAATCCGGGATTTTGGTTTCCCCCTCCGCCGAATTCTGTATCAACCTGGCAATCGGCCCGCAGCAGACGCGCCCCAGGCTTCCAACGGAGATAGTTCTCTCGAGGCGCTGTTTTCGGCTCCGACGATTCACCTGAATTCCAAGTTCACTTTTGACACGTTCGTCGTGGGCAGCTGCAATCAGTTCGCTCATGCGGCGGCCAAGGCCGTGGCGACGACACCGTCGAACTCATACAACCCGCTGTTCATTTATGGCGGAGTCGGCATGGGCAAGACGCACCTGATGCACGCCATCGGGCGCCAGTTGATCGACAGCTATGGCTCGCTCCGCCTCATCTATACGACCTCTGAGCGGTTCATGAACCAGATGATCAACTGCATCAAGCTGGATCGCATGTCGCAGTTCCACGCTCACTACCGCACGGCTGACGTCCTGATGGTGGACGACGTCCAGATTCTGGCCGGCAAGGAACGGACGCAGGAAGAGTTTTTTCACACGTTCAATGAGCTGTTCGATCACCAGAAGCAGATCATTCTGAGCTCTGATTCGCCGCCCAAGAACACTCCTGGTCTGGTTGAGCGTTTGCGTTCGCGATTCGAGTGGGGGCTGATGGTCGACGTCCAGCCGCCGGACCTCGAAACGAAGATGGCGATCCTGGATAAAAAAGCTGAAGCCGTGGGCGTTCACTTGCCTGAAGACGTCCGCATCTTCATCGCCACGAAGACGAAGAGCAATATCCGCGAGCTGGAAGGCGCGCTGATTAAGCTGATCGCGTATTCCTCGGTGACCCGCGCCAATATCACCATGGAGATGGCGCAGCACGCGCTGAAGCATCTGGCGACAGGGCCGGAGAAGCGAATCACGATCGACTCGATTATCCGCGCGGTGGCCGAGCGACACACTCTGCAGCCTTCTCAGTTGAAGATGAAGTCCAACGAGCGCAAAATCGCCTATCCGCGGCAGATTGCGATGTATCTGACCAAGGAACTGACCAACGCCTCGCTTCCTGAGATTGGCCGCGCCTTTGGCGGCAAGCACCACACCACGGTGCTGCACTCCGTGCAGAAGATCGAATCCTTGCGGCAGCGGGATTCCGAACTCAACCGCTCAATTCACAGCCTGATCGATTCGCTGAACGGCTAGCACCCTGGCGCATGCACACGGCAAGCTTACGCAAGGTCGGGGAGTCGGTGATGGTTTCTTTGCCTCCTGCCCTCCTGGAAATCCTGCATTTGCGAGTCGGCGCTGAGGTCGGTATCGTTGTGGAAGCTGGTCGGCTGATTATCGAGCCCAGAAGCTGTCCGAAGTACACATTGAGCGAGCTGCTCACTCAATGTGACATGAGCGAAAGTGTCAATAGCCCGGAAGACCACGCTTGGATTTCTGCACCTCCCGTTGGTCGCGAGCTGCTTTAGCACTCGCTTTACCGGCACCATTGTGGTCCTAAAATCCCATTTCCACGAGACCGAATGTCTACTTGTCTTCGATAGGTAGTATCTCTGATCGTATCGCCAGGTGAAGTCAATCGATTCACCAAGGTTCCGGGTGTCCTTCCGATCACCAACGGAGGTGACTTCGCGCGCCGCTTTGGCTTCGCTTGCGAGTGCGGCTACCCAAACAACGGGGGTCATACGATGCGACCAGCCGCGGGCGTTGGATCTCGGATCTCGTTCCGCTCGAAGGGTCGAGTCGATTCCCGACGCCGTGATGGATGAAGTGCTCGCAAGAGTGGCGACACTATTCGAGTGAGGCATAAGGCCTCAAAAGGCTACTTCGACCTGGAATTGAACAGCTTCGTCCACAGCCTAATCGACTCATTCGATACGCTCTCTGAAGTCCGTCCACAGGCGAAGACCTGAGAAGCGGTCTAAGGTTGTGAGTCCCTGGCTTGAAGACAGGGTTTCGCCTGAGATTCGGGGGCTGGTTTCAACAGGGGACGAGCTCGCTAAGTGACTGGAAGGAGTGCGGTTCACTGGATTTCCACATTTCCACAGGACCGATGTCTTCTGTCTTCTAATAGGTAATATTTCTTTAAAGCAAATAAGAACACTCAGAAGGGTCGCGAGATCCGATGCGAGAGCGATACACTGATAGATCAAAGCAGGAACCTGAAGGAGCCAGAGGATGGAGTTTACCGTCAACAAAGCTGACCTCGTACGTGAGCTCGGCTTGAGTCAAGGAGTGGTCGAGAAGAAGACCACGATCCCCATCCTTTCGAATGTGTTGCTCGAGGCCGGCGACAATGGCCTGACGCTCACGGCGACCGATTTGGAACTTGGCATTCGCTCGACCTGCGCCGCGAGAGTCGCCAAGAAGGGTGCAGGCACGATTCCGGCCAAGCGCCTACTGGACTACGTACGTTTGCTGCCGGATGCCGAAGTCACCATCAAGTTCATGGAGAACCAGTGGGCGAACCTCACCTGCGGCCGCTCCAAGACGCGCATCGCCGGTATGTCTCGCGAGAGCTATCCGGAACTACCCCCGACACCGGAGAAGATCGTGGATCTGCCGGCCGGTTTGCTCGCTTCGATGATTACGCGGACGATCTTCGCGATTTCGAACGAGGAGTCGCGCTTCACTCTGAATGGCGCGCAACTGATCCTGAAGCCGGATAGCATCACCATGGTCGCGACGGACGGCCATCGTCTGGCCCTCGTCGAAGAGAAGACCTCCCTAGAGGGGATCAGCGGAGCCTACAAGGCGCTGCTGCCCAAGAAGGCGATGACGGAGATCCTGAAGCTCGCCGGCGACGCTGGAGCGGACGCCAAGATCGCTTTTTCGGGCGACGACAATCACCTGTTCTTCCAGTTTGGTGATCGGCTGTTGTTGTCCCGCAAGCTCTCCGGTAACTTCCCGGACTACGAACGGGTGCTGCCGAAGGAACATGCTCACTCTGTGAATTTGGCGAAGGACGAACTGAAGGCCACGATCGAGCGCGTAGCGCAGTTTTCGGACGATCGCTCGCGGGCCATTCGCCTTCAGGTGTCGCCGGGCGAAGTGAAGATCTATTCGTCGCTTTCAGAGACGGGTGAGAGCGAAGAGTCGATTCCGGTGGAGTATGCCGGTCCGCTGGTCGAGATCGGTTTCAACGCTTCGTACATGATCGAGTTTCTGCGGGCACTGCCGACGGGCGAGGCGAAGTTCCTGTTTAAGGACGGCCAGTCCGCGGGCGAGATGCAGCCGGGCGAGGTGAGCGAACAGCTCACCTACCGCTACGTCGTCATGCCGATGCGAATCTGACCATCTGCCGGCCAATCGCTTAGAACTTCCAGTCGAGGCCAATGGTGGGGAAGAGGCCCAACTGCCGGTTCAGACGGGTGGCGTTTGCCTGCCGGTCCCAATCGACCTGGGCGATATTGCGCCGGTTCGTGACGTTCTGTGCTCCGAAGAAAATCAGGAGCGGCTTGCCGCGTACCGTGAAGGTGCGGTCGACGCGGAGGTCGAGCCGCAGATAGTCTGGCGCGCGCAAAGCGTTGACCTGAGCGAGATCGAAGATACCGCGATTTTGTGACCGGGAAAGTACCTCGTTGAACGGCGTGTAGGGCTTGCCGGAGAGATAGACAAAGCGAGCGGAGAGATCCCAGGTCTTGGTGAGTTTGTAGCCGCCCAACCCGTTAAAGATGACCGGATAGTCGTAAGTGCCAGGACGCTGGATGCCGTCGAGACCAGCGTGGCGCGTGCGAGAGATGGCGACGTTCGTTTGTCCATACCAACGGGCGCTGAACTTTTTTTCAATGAAAAATTCAACTCCCCGAACTCGTCCCCGGCCGGCGCTGGCATAAGGCAGGAGAATATCGGTGACGGCGAAGGTGTCGCCGGAGTTGGCCAGCGAGAAACTCGGGAATTGCGTCGAGACGGGGTAGCTGCTGTAGTCCTTGCGGTAGGCTTCGATGGTGAAGCGCAGAGTTGGACTGAGGATATAGGCGAGTCCGCCGACAACGTGGTTGGCCCGGATGGGGCTGAGTCCGCGGTTTTGGGCGAAGGCCTCGACGAAGAGGAACTGGGGTTGCTGATAGTAGGTCCCGAAGCTGCCGCGGAGACTGAGCTTTTCTGTAAGTTTGTAGCTCAAGCCGACGCGGGGGCTCAGCTTCGACCTGCCCAGGATCTGGAAGTTGTCAAAGCGGCCGCCGTAGGTAAGGTTGACGCGCGGACCGAAATTCTTGCTGGACTGGACGTAGGCGCCCGTCTGGTTGGCGAGAAAACTGCGGCTGAGAGAGAAGGGATTCAGGTTCTGAACCGGTGAGTAGGGGTTGTCGTTTCCGAGCGGCTGCTGCGTGTTGTAACGAATACGGAAGATTTTGAAGCTGCCTCCGGCCTGGATCTTGTCGAGCATGGGCAGGTAAGTGGTGAGGTCGTACTTGATGGTGCTTTCGCCCTCCCGGCTGTTTTCCCTGAAGAGGAAGGGCGTGTTGGCGATCAGTTCTTCCACTGAAGAGGAGGGGGGTCCGAATTTTAGAAGGTCCTTGGTGCTTTGGTTGACGTTAGCTTCGGAATGCGTGACGCCGAGGAGGCCGACGCCCCGCTCGCCGAGAAGGCGCTGCCAGTTGAAACCGGTGGCCGAGCGCCAGCCGCGGTAGCGAATGTCGAGGAAGTTCAGGTCTGGGTTTCGGTCGGGGTCGTCAGTGGGCTCATTGCCGGTGAGGCCAAGGCGAATGGAATCGACGGCAGAGAAGTTGACAGCCCAGATGCGGTCACGCGGCGACAGGTCATAGAGAACCTTGGTGTTGAAGTTGTAGTTCACCGGTACGCCTCCGATTCCAATGTCTTTGGTAAAGGCATCGAGGAAGCTGCGTTTGCCGGAGAAGATCCAAGACCCCTTCTTCGCAAGTGGACCTTCGAGAATTGCTCCTAGGCCGGCGGAACCGAGAGAGGCACGACCACTGAAGGCATCGCGGCTGCCTTCGCGTTGGGCGATTTGTAGAACGCTGGAGGTGCGGTTGATGAAGGGGGCCGGATAGCCTCCGCTGAGGAAGTTGACGTCGCGGATCAGGTCGGCGTCCAGGATGCTGGTGGTGCCACCTGCGGCGGCGAAGTTGGCGAAGTTATTGATGTTCGGAATTTCGACGTTGTCGACAACGAAGAGATTCTCGAGCGGACTGCCGCCTCGAACAATGAGATCGTTGCGGAAGTCGTTGGTGCCGATGCCGACGCCGGGCAGGGTCTGTATGTAGCGGGAGACGTCCTGCTGAGCGCCTGCGGCTTTGAAGATCTCATAGCGTTGTACGAGGAAGGTGGAGGTCTTTATCTCCTCTGGTGCGATGAACACGGAGTCGGAAACGGTGATGTTCTGTTGTAGGGCATCGACGGCAGGGATTGTGACATCGACCGTGCCATCGAGACCGGCGCGGATGTTGACCTCGGGACTAAGAATTGGTGGCTGGTTTGCGGCGGTGATTTCAAGCTGATAGGTTCCGGCCCGGACCTCGGTGATACGGAAGCGCCCTTGCCCATCTGTGGTGACGCACCGTGAGGTGGTTAAGACACAAACACGCACCGCGACGGCCGGCGTTCCACCAGTAATGAGGACCGTTCCCGCGACGGAGCCGACGCCAGCCGTGTCCTGAGCGGTGAGAAAGGGAAAGGTGAGCAGGATGAGAGGAAGGTAGCTTTTCATTTGGGCTTAAAGTTGACTCATGAACTTTGATTCACGTCATTGAGTGTGGGAGGGTATTTTTGTAGTGTTTTCGAGGTTGCTAACGAAGTTTTAATTAATCCTTGTTACGTTGTCGCCAGGGCAGGGGTCTCGCTAGCCTTCCAAGTGATAGACTGAACGTCCAAGTTGCCCAATTGGGAATGAAGGAGTGTATCGAGATGCCTATTTCGAAGCGGTGTGGAGCCGAGTTTTTCGGCACTTTCTGGTTGGTGTTTGGGGGTTGCGGCAGCGCAGTGCTGGCGGCAGCGTTCCCGGATGTTGGGATTGGCTTGCTGGGCGTGTCCTTGGCCTTCGGTTTGACGGTGCTGACGATGGCCTATGCCATTGGGCATATTTCAGGATGTCACCTGAATCCCGCAGTGACCTTAGGACTAGTAGTCGGGAAGAGGTTTCCCGCGAGTGAGTTGCTTCAATATTGGGTGGCGCAGTGTGCGGGTGGAATCGCAGGAGCGTTGACACTTTTCTTTATTGCGAGTGGCAAGACGGGATTTAGCTTGGCGGGTGGGTTCGCGTCGAACGGGTATGGCGATCATTCACCGGGTGGATATTCCATGGTCGCGGGCTTTACCGCCGAAGTCGTGTTGACTGCATTCTTCCTGATTATCATTCTCGGAGCGACGCACAAGAATGCGCATGGGGCGCTCGCTCCGGTCGCGATTGGACTCGGTCTTACACTGATTCATCTCGTCGGAATTCCGGTAACGAATCTGTCTGTGAACCCGGCGCGTAGCCTTGGCCCTGCGGTGGTGGTGGGTGATTGGGCGTTGGCGCAGTTGTGGCTGTTTTGGGTGGCGCCGCTGTTGGGTGCCGCGGTAGGCGGTGTGATTTATTCCTGGCTGGAAAGTGAGTAGGGGGAGAACATGGATATTCTGAATCGGGCAAAAGAGTTGGCGGCGGAGGCTGCGGAGAAGGTGACCGGGGCTGCAAGATCAGCGGTGGACCAGGCCGAGGATTTTGCGGCCGTGGCTGGTGAGAAGGCTGGAGAGCTAGGCGATTCGATTGCCGACGCAAGTAGTTCGGCTTTTGACAAAGCTGGAGATTTGGCGAAGTCTGCGGCTGATAAGGCTGAAGGCCTGGCGAATGCGGCGGTGGCGAAGGCGAAGGATCTCGTGGACTAGCCTTTTCTTCAGCGCGAATAGCGACGACGGGTCCTGGCGCGTTCCGCGCTCAGGACCTGTTTCTCGTTGAGGCCGAAGTAGTGAGCGATTTCGTGCCAAAGGGTCTCGGCGACGATCCGGCGGAGGTGCTGGTTGTTGCGTGCCATGCGAACGTGAGGCTCGCGGTAGATGGTGATTCGATCGGGCAGGGTGAAGTTGTCGCTGGTGCTGCGCTCGATAAGGGGACGGCCTTCGTAGAGTCCGAGGAGGCCCGCTTGGGGAGGTTGATCCTCGACAATGATGAGTACGTTGCGCATGCGGGAGCGATAGGTGGCGGGGATGCCGGCGAGACTTTGCTCCACTAATTGTTCAAAGGCTGCGAGGGTCATAATGGGGGGGATGGATCCCGGAAATCAAGAGGCGTTGGCCAAGCAAGTGGATCGCCTGGCAATCAACCAAATTCAGCGACACATTTTCGTCTGTGCCGACCAGTCGAAGGCGCAGTGTTGTACGACGGAAGAAGGCTTGGCGGTGTGGGATCAGTTGAAGAGGCGCTTGGCGGAACGAGGCCTGATGTCGGGTGAGAACTGTATCTTTCGGACGAAAGCCAATTGCCTTCGGGTGTGTGAGCAGGGTCCGATTGCGGTCGTGTATCCCGAGGGGACCTGGTACCATCACCTGACGCCCGATTTGGTTGACCGGTTGATTGATGAGCATTTGATTGGCGGCCGCCCTTTGGAAGAGTACGTCTTCGCCAAGCGGCCGCTTTAGATCGGACAGTTTATTGGGGGACGGGGCGTCCCATCGACTTGTAGATGCCTTCGATGGCGGCAATGTTCTGGGCGGCTTTTTTGTTGGTCTTGTCGAATTCAAGCACCTTACGATAGGCGCGGAGAGCGACAGGATATTTGCCGCGGGGCGGTAGCTGTTCATTGGCCATGGTGGCATCGCCGAGGGCGAGGTTGGCGGAGGCGAGAGCCGCTTTGATGGCGACGGCATCTTTTGGGGAAGTCTTGAGGGCGCCTTCGAGCAGAGCAATGGCTTCGGTGTGTTTTCCGGCCTTGGTCATGGCTTGCGCTTCCGTGACGACTTTGGGGTCCAGAGCCAGCAGGGCCCCGGCGAGCGTGGAGAGAAGAAGGAACTTGCGGATCATGCTCCAATTCTAGCGGATAATGAAAAGTTGGCTTTCTTGCCCATGGACAAAATCATCATTGTTGCGATTGACGGTCCGGCCGGTGCCGGCAAGTCTACGATTGCGCGGTCTGTTGCTGAGCGTCTTGGTTTCCTCTACATCGACACGGGTGCGATGTACCGGGCGATCGCACTTTGGGCATTGCGCACGGAGACGGCGCTCGACGACATGCACCGCTTGGAAGCTTTGGCGATTTCGGCTGAATTGGAATTGATTGGCCCGGGGCGGATCAGGTTGAACGGCGAAGATGTCAGCGATGCGATTCGCGATCGAGCGGTTTCTGAGGCGGCTTCGAAGGTGGCGACTGTGGCCGGGGTGCGGCGAGCCCTGGTGGAGAAACAGCAGAAGTTCGGTGAGACGACGAGTGTCGTGATGGAGGGCCGGGATATCGGGACGGTGGTTTTCCCGGAGGCGCAGGTGAAGATTTACCTGGATGCCAGCCCTCGGATTCGGGCAGACCGGCGTGCGGTGGAGTTGAGTTCCCGGGGGCAGGTGGTGTCCGCGGATGAGTTGGTTGGGGAGATCGAGGACCGTGACCGCCGGGATCGTGCGCGGGCGCATTCGCCGCTACGTCAAGCGGAGGATGCGGTTTACCTGGATACTAGCGCCCTTTCGCCCGTCGAGGTAGAGGACGAGATTTTGCGCGTCGTTCGCGCGAGGACATCGAATGGAAAGAGTTTGACGCGTCAGCATGTCGAATAGCTTGTTGGTGATGAAATTCGGGGGCAGCAGCATGGGCTCTGCCGAGCGGATTAAGGTTGCGGCTAGGATTTGTACCGAGCAGAAAGCGTTACGTCCCACGGTGGTGGTGGTCTCGGCGATGTCGAAGGTAACTGATTTGTTGCTGGAGACTTTGCGTTGTGCTGAATCTGGAGATTCCGAGGGTGTAGAGCGGCACGTGACCAGTCTCCGGGAACGGCATGAGCAGACCGCTCGGGAGTTGTTGCCTGCGTCGGTGGTTGGCTCCGCGTTGGAGAAGGTGGATGGTTTGCTCCGGGAGTTCGATCGGATCTCGGGGGGCATTCTTTTGCTGGGCGAGCGGCCTCCGCGTTCGGTGGATGAGGCCGTAGCGATCGGTGAACGCTTGAGCGCGATGCTGTTGGCGAGCTATCTCGATGCGACGGGGACGAGCGCTCGGGCCGTGAATGCTCGGGAGGTGATCGTGACGGACACTTGCTTCGGGAATGCGACGCCGTTGTTGGATCCGACGCGCGAGAGATGCAGTCAGACCTTGGGGCCGCTGTTAGCTCAGAACATTCTGCCGGTGGTGACGGGTTTCAACGGGGCCACCCTTGATGGTAGGGCGACGACGCTAGGCCGAGGTGGTTCTGACTTTTCAGCTTCGATTTTGGCTGGGGCGTTGGATGCCGGGGAGCTGTGGATCTGGACCGATGTGGACGGCATCATGAGTGCTGATCCGCGGTTGGTTCAGGATGCGGTTGTGTTGCCGGAGGTGAGTTATCGAGAGGCGGCGGAACTCGCCTATAACGGTGCGAAAGTGCTGCATCCGCGTACTCTGGCGCCGTTGGTGGAGAGTAGCATTCCGGTTTGGAGTAAGAATAGCTTTAATGTGGATGCTCCGGGTACGCGTATCGTGCCGAGTATCTCGACCCCGGGTGGCGCACGCGCGGTGACGTCGATGGCGAATGTGGCGTTGGTTTCGATTGAGCCGGCGAGTGCCGAGGTGAATGGCGTCGCGATTATGGCGCGGGCACTTGATGCACTCTCAAGGGTGAATGCCGAGGTTTTAGCTCTCTCGAGTTCCAGTTACCGTCAGAATTTTTGTTTCCTGGTTCGGAAGGAAGAATTGGCGACGGCGATGACGGCGATTGAGTCCGGTTTCGCTTTGGAGTTGGCGCACGGGTATTTGCGTCCGATTGACGTGGACGACAACGTTGGGTTGCTGGCGGTGGTGGGCGAGGGGATGCAGGGCAGTAAGGGTTTGGCGGGCCGTATCTTTACTGCGATTTCTCGTCATGAGGTGAACATCATTGCGATTGCGCAGGGTTCTAGTGAGTTGACGATTGCGATCGTCGTTCGTCGCGATGGGTTGGAGCGTGCCGTGCAGGCAGTTCATGCGGAGTGTCACATGGCGGGTTAGGCACTGACGCTGATGGCGACGTTGGCGTATTGGTCGTCGGCGGATTCGGTGGCATGGGGATCGATCCCTTCCCACGCTTCGAGGAGATTGCGGAGGATCGAATCTGCCTGGTCCAATGGTGTGGGTGATTGTTCGATGGCGGCTTGCGTGATTTGGTGGAGAACGTAGTCGTAGAGCCTGCGGAGGTTGGCGTCTAGTTCCGGGTTGGCGCTGGCGTCTAGTGAGGTAACGAGTTCGGTGACGAGTGCGGCCGCCTGATTGAGAGCCCGGGTGCGATTTGCGATGTCTCCGTTGGCGAAGTGTTGTCTGGCCGCGGCTGTGGCGTCGAGTGCACCGCGATAGATGATTCGCACGAGTTGGATGGGGCTAGCGGAGAGGATGCGGCTCTCCAAGTAATGATTGTAGTAACTCATGTTTGTCCTTGGGCTAGCGGGTGGCCTTGAGTCGTTGTGCCAGCCTGATTACCTCTTCGGTTGGAAATTGTTGAATCAACTCCCCGGTTTCTCGATTTACGATTCGGACAACGGGCCGCCTCGTTTCGCGATCGAGTGCGAGACGGATTTCGTTGCCTTCGCCGGCAATGGATGTTTTTTCCAGTTGCTTGACGGCTTGTAAGAGCTCTCGTCGCTCCGCAAGTTGAACTTGCCCCTCGGGTTGGGACGGGGAGCTGTACCGGTCGGTGTAATAGTTGGTGGGACCGATTTGCATAGCAGCCTCCTTAAATGGCTTATCGGTGAAGGTAGCGAACTGTCTTAAGGATTTTTAGGTACTAGGACTTGGACCGGTCCTGGATGAGGGTACTGTATACTTCGTCGTCGTTGACAGCCTACGTTATTCACCTCATGCTCAGGCCATGCGTAATCGGCAGTCGGGCATTATTCTGCGGTTGAATTTGGCGATGCGTTGGGGCTATCTTGCCTCTGCGGATCGGCGAAGTACTCATCCGTTTCATTTCGAGCAGGTTGAGGGTTACGACCCGTCGAAGCCTTTTCCGATGGAGTCGGGACAGGCAATTTGGTACCGCGTTGACGGTCTTCGGGTGACTGAGGTAGTTGAGAGGGTGGAGGCGGGCGTTGCGGACGGATCGCGTGTGGGCGTTTCCGTGGCGAATCAGTTGCCGTTTTGAATTTCAGCTGATCAAGCGGTGGAGGAGGCCAGGTTGGCTACCTGGTCCGAAGCCGCCGAGCAGTTTGCCATTTACGTGGAATTCGATGGCGACGTTGAGCCGGAGGAGCATCGTTTCGAAGCGGCGCATGAAATCGGCTCGTTTGGCGGCGGAACCCCAGGGTTTCCATAGTTCGAGGGCGGCGTTCAAGTCGGCGAAGTCGAGGATGATGCGATTGTCTTGGGCGGTGATTTGCACGGCGGAAGCCGCGGCAGCGAGAGTGGCGGCTGCCGCGCCCGTACCGAGGGCTGAGGAAATCGTTTCGAGGGTGATTCCTGCGTTGGTGAGGTCCGTCATCAGTGGGCCGCCTGTGTTTTGATCGTCTTCGTTAGATTGGACGCTCGAAAGCTGCCGTCCGTTTTACGTTATCGGATGTTTTGTTGTTGACAATAGGATGAAGCCCTCCAAGAAGTTCGGCCTTGGCTTTTAAGTGTATTGTTATCTATAACTTAGGGCTAATCTACGATTTGTTCGTAGATGCGTTGCAGTTCGGCTTGGGAGTAGTATTCGATCTCGATGCGTCCGCGGTTTTGGGTGGTGGGGGTGATGCGGACCCGGGTGCCGAGGACACGTTCGAATTGTTCGATGGCTGCGGCGACGTTGGGATCGACGGGGGCTTCTTCTGGCGTAGCCTTCTCTTCGGGGGGAGCTAGGGCGTTCTGAACCATCTTTTCTACGGCGCGGACGCTGAGACCGAGTTGCATGGCCTTTTGGGCAAGCTCACGTTGTTTCTCTTGGTTTTCGAGGCCGAGGAGTGCTTTGGCTTGGCCCATGGTGAGGCGGGCTTCGGCGACGAGTTGTTGAAGGTCTTCCGGCAGCTTTAGCAGGCGGAGGAAGTTGGTGATGGTAGCGCGTTCTTTGCCGGTGCGTTGGCCGACTTCTTCGTGGCTGAGGTTGAGTTCGCGGACGAGTCGTGAGAAAGCTTGGGCGGTTTCAATGGGGTTGAGGTCCGCTCGTTGGATGTTTTCGATGAGTGCGATTTCGAGGACTTTGTCGTCCGCGATTTCTTGGACGACAACCGGCACTTCGCTGAGTCCGGCCATCTTCGAGGCTCTCCAGCGGCGTTCCCCGGCAACCAATTCAAAGCCATCATTCTTGCGGCGGACGACGAGAGGTTGGATGACGCCGTTGGCGGCGATTGAGGCTGCGAGTTCGTTGAGCGCCGCGGTGTCGAAATGTTGCCGTGGCTGGGTTGGGTTCGCCTCGATGCGTTCGATTGGAAGCATCATGAGGCCGTTGCCTTCGGCTGAGTCGCTGCCTGATTCGTAGTTGTTTGGGGCGTTGCCGTGGGTGCGCGTCGGGAGAAGTGAGGAGAGGCCTCTACCGAGTGCCCGCCGATTGTCGAGCGGTTTGTTCATTGGACAATATCTCCTTGGCGAGTTTGATGTAGCTTTCGGTGCCTTTATTCGAGACGTCGTAGGCCAGGACGGGTTTGCCGTAGCTCGGTGCCTCGGCTAAGCGGATGGTTCGGGGAATGACGGTTTGGAAGACGTCGGTGGTGAAGAATTCTTTGAGGTCGGCGGCAACTTGGCGGGTGAGGTTGTTGCGATCGTCGTACATGGTGAGGAGTACGCCTTCGAGTTTGAGCGAGTGTTGGAAGGCGTCTTTGATCCGGTCGACCGTGTCCATGAGCTGGCTGATTCCTTCAAGAGCGAAGAATTCGCATTGGATAGGGATCAACAGGGAATCGGAAGCGAGAAGGGAATTGAGGGTGAGGAGGTCTAGGGCCGGAGGGCAATCGATGATGATGAAGTCGTATTGATCGCGGACTTGGTTGAGAGCTCTTCGCATTCTGAATTCGCGATCTTCTGCGTCCACGAGTTCGATATTGGCTGCGACGAGGTTCTGATCGGTGGGGAGAATGTACAGTCCCTCGAAATCGGTTGGCTTGATGATTTGGGCCGTTGGGACGGAGCTGAGGAGTGCGTTGTACGTGGTATTGCGCAAGCTTCGCTTGTCGATACCGACTCCCGTGGTCGAGTTCCCCTGCGGATCTGCGTCGACGAGGAGGATGCGGAGGTCGTTGGCGGCAAGGGAAGCTGCGAGGTTGATCGCGGTGGTTGTCTTGCCGACACCGCCTTTTTGGTTGGCGATGGCAATGATGCGGGCCATGGGTGTGCTCGGTCAGGATAGCACGCGATGGGGGCGCGGGGTAGTACTGGTGGGTTCCACGTGGAACATTTTGATCGGATGTTCCACGTGGAACATTATTTAATGGTGATCGGAAGTAGAAGTCGGCTGGTTGACCAAGGGATCGCCGTCGGTTCACCAATCGAAAAGTGCTCCGACGTCTCAGCCAGCTCGGCCTCGCCTGGTGAGGTCATGAGCAACGCCTGGTGGCTGAGCTTGGGCATGAGGTCGGTGATCTCCCGTGTTGCCATAGCCCTCGCGACAAGAAGGTCGAAGTGATCCGGCAGATTATGCGCTCTGGATGACCGAATTTTGACGTTGGGCCATCCCCGGGTCGAGTCTCGTAAGAACAGCGCCTTATCCAGATTGGATTCGACCAGGTGGACCGTGACCTTCGGGAGCAGTGCAGCGATGACTGCGCCGGGAAAGCCCGCTCCACTGCCGATGTCCGCAATCAAATTCGTTCCACGTGGAACATAGACTCTCTCAATATAGGCAGCCGCAAAGATTCCCTCGCAGTAGTGCCGCTCGACAGCTTCCCCGGTATCCCGAACCGCAGACTGGTCCATCCGCATGTTCCAGCGGTCAAATAGCTCATGATGCCGAGCCAACTTTACCAGGGCGTCATCATCGACATCCCAGATGCCCAACATCCGGGTCGCGACCAAAGCGCGGAAATCCTCAACTCGCATTCTGACTCCGTAGGCTCAGATAGACATCCAATACGGCGATCGCTGCCGGGGTCACTCCGGGAATACGACCCGCCTGGCCCAATGTCTCCGGCCGAACCTGCTCCAGCTTGAACCGAACCTCCGTCGATAGGCCTGGAATTCCACCGAAGTCGAAGCCGCACGGAATCAATCGGCCGCCCGCCTCCTTCATTCGTTCGATCTGTCGCTCCTGCTGTGCCAGGTAGCCCGAGTACTTGATCTCGGTCTCGACGACGGTCAGGACCCCATGCGCCGGTTCCTCGCCCAACATGGTGACAATCTCGGGACGAAAGTCCTCAATACGGGTTCCCTGCCGCTTGATCAGAACGGAAAGTTTCTCGCCGCTCCGCTTCGTTTCGTGCAGCCACTTCTCGATCCGGGCCCGCTGATCCTGCTTGCGCCGGAATAGCTCCCACCGATCATCCTGGACGAGTCCCACCTCGCGCCCGACCGGCGTGAGTCGATCGTCTGCATTGTCAATGCGGAGATGGAGCCGGAACTCCGCTCGCGAGGTGAACATCCGATAAGGCTCATCGGCACCCTTGCTGATCAGGTCATCCACCAGAATGCCGGTGTAGCCCTCCGTGCGGGGGACGACGACGCTCGGCTTGTTCTGAAGCTTACGCGCTGCGTTGATCCCAGCGACGATGCCCTGGCAGGCCGCCTCCTCATAACCGGAAGTGCCATTAATCTGCCCTGCCAGGAACAGGGACTCGATCTGCTTCAGCTCAAGGCCATGGTTCAGCTCGCGGGCATCGATCGCGTCGTACTCGATCGCATACCCGGCGCGAATCATCTCCGCGTCCTCGAGCCCTTCGATCGAAGCGATCATCTGCGCCTGAACATCGTACGGCAAACTGGTCGACATGCCATTGACGTAGACCTCGTTCGTGTCCAAACCTTCCGGTTCCAGGAACAGCTGGTGCTTATCCTTGTCGGGGAACTTCACAATCTTGTCTTCGATGGACGGGCAATAGCGTGGTCCAATCCCCTCGATTCGGCCCGAGTACATGGCCGACCGGTGGACGTTCTCGGCGATCAGCCGGTGCATCTCCGGCGACGTATAAGCGATATGGCAATGGATCTGGGGCCGGTCAATCTTCGAGGTCAGGAACGAAAAAGGAGTTGGGATGGCATCCCCGGGCTGTGCCTCGAATCGATCCCAGTGAATCGTGCGTCCATCGAGCCGGGGAGGCGTGCCGGTCTTCAGCCGGGTCCAGCGGAGACCGAGACCACGAAGCTGGTTGCCCAGCATCACCGCCGGAGACTCACCGTTCCGCCCGCATTCGTACGTCTGCTCGCCAATATGAGCCAGGCCATTCAGAAAGGTCCCCGTCGTAATCACCACAGCACCGGCTAATAGCTCCCGGCCATCATGCAAGCGAACCCCGATCGCCCGGCGTCGGCCTCCCGAATCGTCAATCAGGACTCCGCAAACCTCACCCTGAAGGATCCGTAGATTCGGCTCCCGCTCCAAAACGGACTTCATATGAATGCGATACTGCTTCTTGTCACACTGCGCCCGAGGCGACCATACCGCTGGACCGCGAGACGTATTCAATAGCCGAAACTGAATGCCCACCGCATCGGTCACTTCGCCCATCACTCCGCCCAACGCGTCCACCTCGCGCACCAGGTGACCCTTAGCAATCCCCCCCACCGCCGGGTTGCAGGACATCTGCGCGATTAAGTCTACATTCATCGTCACCATCGCCGTGTTCAGGCCCATCCGGGCACAAGCCCGGGCCGCCTCGCATCCGGCGTGGCCTGAACCCACAATCATCACGTCGTACTTCTTTGCCATATTCAACGACGCCTAAGGCGCCAAAATCCTGTCTTGCCAATCCACCGGAGCGATGAGCCGCAAATTCCTGAGACTGAAAGTATAGAGACGATCACAGCCGGCACTCCGGGCGCATTGCAATTGCAGCGAGTCGTGAACGATCCCGCCCGTCAGCCCCATCGATGCACATTGCCGCAGAGCCGCATCATAGTCATCCCCTGACGGACTCAACAACTCGAAGCATGAGCGGATGTTCTCATCCAGATAACGCCAGGCGTCCGCGGGATGAACCCTGGGAACAAATGGAGTCCGAGTCATCACCGCGAAGTACTCAACCCAGGAATGTAGACTGACGCAACCCCTCCACGCGCCCTCCTTCACCTTCTCCACCACATCGAAGGCCTGGGCATGATGCGGGTGAGCTGCAATGGAGGCGGCGGCCAATACATTGGTGTCGACAAAGACCTTCACAGTCCACCCAAAGCGCGCACCCGATCCTCGCGATCCTCACGAATCGCCTCCACAGTATCGAAGCCAGTAGGGATCCTGCCCATATGCACCCAAAGGCCACGTTTCATCACCATGGAGGGACCTGCCTCTACTGGCTTCAAAGTGACGCCATCCGGACCCTCGATCAACTCAATCCGGCTACCCTCATGAAGGCCAAACCGATCACGAACAGGCTTCGGTAGAACCAGGCGCCCCGCCTTATCGATGTGAAGTGTCATACCATTTGATACTGCCAAATACCATTGATAATGGCAACCCGTGTCGGCTGAACCGTACGTACCAGCACTATTAACACTTGAAATGAACCGAAGTGGCCTTGTCCCGCGGCAATCCTGCCCCCTACACTCAAAGAACATGGAATTCGGCGACCTATTCTTCGTCCTCCTCTACATCTACATCGCCTGGAAACTCATGGACGACGGCGGCTCCGGCGGCCGTCGGAATCGCGTGCCAACCTACTAAGACCGGCGCTATCATAGCGCCATGTCCTCTCGCCTCAACCGCCGCTCCCTCCTTCTCTCTCCCGCCATGGCCGCCGCCGCCGCGCAAGCCCCCTCAGGCAAACGACCCATTGTCATCAGTTCGGCAAACGGACTCCTCTGTTGCGAAAGAGCCCGCACGCTCATTGAGCGGGGCCACGACACACTCGACGCGGTCGTCTCCGGCGTGGGCATCGTCGAAGACGATCCCAAAGACACCTCCGTCGGTTACGGCGGTCTGCCGAACGAAGAAGGCATCGTCGAACTGGATGCGTGCGTCATGCACGGGCCGACACGACGCGCCGGTTCCGTCGCCTCACTCCGCAACATCAAGAATCCGGCCAAAGTTGCCAAGCTCGTCATGGAGATGACGGATCACGTCATGATCGTCGGCGAGGGCGCCTTACGCTTCGCCAGGACCATGGGTTTCAAGGAAGAGAACCTGTTAACCGAACAGACGCGCCTCGCTTGGCTGGTTTGGAAGCAATCGCTGCGGGATGGCGAAGGCCGGAACAACTGGACCGACGGTCTGGACGCTCCCCTTAAGAAGCCAACAGCCGCCCTCCGCCAACTCTTCCCGAACGCCACCGAGGAAACCCTGGCCTGGGCGCAGCACGTCGCCCGCTTCCCCACGACCGGCACCATCAATTGCCTCGCTCTTAACGCTAAGGGTGAAATGTCGGGCTGCACCACCACCAGCGGACTGGCGTGGAAAATCCCCGGCCGCATCGGCGATTCGCCAGTGATCGGCGCCGGACTTTATGTCGACCAGGAAGTGGGCGCCGCTGGCTCCACCGGCCGTGGCGAAGAGAACATCCGAGTCTGCGGAGCCCACACCATCGTCGAGGCGATGCGCCAGGGCAAGAGCCCCAATGAAGCATGCCTGGAGGCCCTGCGCCGCATCGCACGAAACTACGACCAGGACTTAACGCGCCTCAAAAAGTTCGACATCACCTTCTATGCGCTACGCAAAGATGGGGCCATGGGCTCCGCCGGACTCTTCGCCGGCCAACGCTACGCGGTCAACGATGGAGGATCCAGTCGCCTACTGGACTGCGTTTCGCTCTACGATAGGAAGTAGGAGAACTTCCCCCCATGAAATACCTGCTCTCGTTCACACTTGCCGCCACTCTGTTCGCCCAGGCCCCGGCCGCCAACAAGGTCGTCCCCGTCGAACACGCCGTTCCCTTTGGAACTGTCCCCGGCAAGCTGCTGCTTCTCGGCAATTCCATGGTCTTCTACGACGATCAACAGCCGGAAAGTTCGTTCGTGGTCACTCGCCCGGCGATCGAGGGACTGACCGCGGAGGGGCCGACCATTACCGTGATCACCCGCGAGATGGTGCGCAACCGTTCCGGTGAGGTACGCCGTCTCAGCTTCCGGGTGGCTGCAGGCGGTGACCCTGCTCCCGTTACCGGTTGGTACGCCAGCAGCAACACCACTCCCAACTCCGCCACCGCACCCACCTCCAGCAGCGCCAACGACACCAACTCCTATCCAGTGCGCCATGACAAGCGCTTCGGAGGCTCGACGGGTCGCCTGCTCATCCTCGACGACATGCTGAACTATGAGTCCGTGAGTGACGTGAAAAGCTCGCGTCGCTGGGAGTATCGTTCCATCAAGGAGATTCGCCAAAGCAATCCCTATGAACTCGAATTGAAACCGTTTACGGGTGACAGCTATAACTTCAAACTCGAAGGCACCGGGATGGATCCCGCCGCTTTCAAGAAGATCGTCGATCGAGTCACCGCCGCTCGAACGGCCCGGTAAGCTAAGTCAACCAGGCCCCCGTCCAAGCAATAGCTGGAACCCTAGCGTCGGAGTGACCGCCGATGAGCTAGCGGCGGTTCACTCGCGAGCGCCCCCTCTACGATCCGTCGCTGAGGTGATCCCCAGCGATGAGCGACGGAATGAAAGGACGGCAGCTACAGGTGCGGCATCTCCGGATCATCCACCCGATTCAACCAATCCGGATGCCGCAAAACATCGCGGGGCCGGCTGCCATCCGGCGGACCGATAATGCCCTCGCGCTGCATCATGTCGAGAATCCTCGCCGCCCGGCCATACCCTAAGCGCAAGCGACGCTGCAATACCGAAGTGGACGCTTTGCCCACATCGCAAACCACACGCACGGCTTCTTCGTACATCTGATCGCGTTCAACTTCCTCGTCCTCGCCACCCTCGGCGTCGTCATCGCCCGGAGGCGCGATCAAGTAGCTCTGGTCGTACTCCGGCCGCGCCTGCTGCTTCCAGAAATCCACCACGCCAAAGACTTCCTGCTCTGTGACAAACGCTCCGTGAACGCGCAGCAGCCTGCTCGAGCCAGGAGGCAAACACAACATGTCGCCTTTGCCGAGTAAGTGCTCCGCCCCCATCACGTCCAGCACCGTTCGCGAGTCCACCCGGGTCGCCACTCGGAAACTAATGCGCGCCGGGAAATTGGCTTTAATCAAACCCGTAATCACGTCCACCGACGGACGCTGTGTCGCCAGCACCAGGTGCATTCCCACCGCGCGCGCCATCTGCGCCAAACGCGCCACGGACTCTTCGACGTTCGCCCGCTCCAGCATCATCAAATCGGCCAACTCGTCGATCATGATCAGGATGTACGGCAGCGGCCTCAGGTCAACTTCCTCTTCACTCTCTTCCTCGAACAAGCTTCGCGGCTGATCGGCCAAAAGCCGAACCTTCTTGTTGTACTGGTCAATGTTCCGCACGCCGCGCTCGGCGAGTAACTTCAACCGCCGCTCCATCTCCAGCACCGCGTTGCGCAGGGCATTCGTCGCCTTGCGCGGATCCGTAATTACCGGTGTCAGTAAGTGCGGAATCCCCTCATACATCCCCATCTCAACGCGTTTCGGATCCACCAGAATCATGCGCACTTCTTCCGGCGTCGACTTATACAGAATGCTCATGATCAGCGCATTCAACATCACCGATTTACCCGAACCCGTCGAACCCGCCACCAGCAAGTGCGGCATCGTCTCCAGCGGGAACACCTTAATCCGCCCGTTGATGTCCTTGCCCATCGCAATTGTCAACCGCGACGGAGAACCCTGAAACTCTTCACTCTCGATCATCTGCCGCAGACTGATC
>JALHNI010000034.1:32173-46001 GCA_022843605.1 Bryobacter sp. | reverse complement strand
GCCGGCGCGTCATTCACGCCATCGCCGGTCATGGCGACGATCTCGCCGTTCCCCTGCAAGGCTTTCACAATGCGCAGCTTGTGGTGAGGGCTGACGCGGGCAAAGACTGAGGCGGTGCGCGCGGCCGCAGTGAGGTCGGCGTCGGACATGTGTTCGAGCTGTTCGCCATGCACCGCACCGCCTTCGACGGGAATGCCCACTTCGCGCGCGATGGCCAGAGCGGTACCGGGATGGTCGCCGGTGATAAGAACGGGGCGAATGCCGGCACCCTTGGCCCGCTCGACGGCGGCCTGGGCCTCCGGGCGCGGCGGATCGATCATGCCAATGACACCCAGGAAAATGAGGTCCTGCTCGAAGCCGTCGCTGCTGGCGGGCGGTCGCTCGCCGGACGGCAAGGTGCGATAGGCGGCCCCCAGGGTGCGCAAAGCCTCCGCGGCAAGGGCTTCGGTCTCCCGGAGAATCTGTTCCCGGCGCGCGGGAGTGAGTGGCTGGTCAGCGTCACCGATGCGTTCGTGGGTGCAGCGTTCAAGCAGTAAATTCGGTGCGCCCTTGGCGAAGATGACGAGCGTATCCGATCTCTCAGTGTCCTGATGCAGCGTGCTCATCCGTTTCCGTTCCGAGGTAAAGGGCACTTCGGCGAGACGGGGGAAACTGGCGGCGCTTTCGGCAGGATCGAGACCGACTTTTCTGGCGGCTACGAGCAAAGCGGCTTCGGTGGGATCGCCGAGAATGCTCCATACGCCGTCTACTTCCTGGAGATGGGCGTTGTTCGAGAGCGATGCGGAGCGCAGCAGATCCTGGGTCTCCTGGCGGGCGGCGTCAGAAGTATCTGTGGGCAGTTCTCCCACGGGAGCATAGCCGGTGCCGCTGAGGTTGGTGCGGCCTGCGGCGGTGAGCACCACGCGGACAGTCATCTCGTTGCGCGTGAGCGTGCCGGTTTTGTCCGACGCGATGATGGTGGCCGAGCCCAGCGTCTCCACGGCGGGCAGCTTGCGCACAATGGCGCCGCGCTTGGCCATCCGCTGGACGCCCATCGCCAGAACTACGGTGACGACCGCGGCGAGGCCTTCGGGCGCAGCGGCCACGGCGAGCGCGACGCCGAACATCAGTACCTGTACAACGATCCTGGCGTCGCCAATGCCGTAGATGATGAGTAAGGTGACGACGACGGTGGCGGCAATGGCCAGGACGACAAGGCCGAGTTGTTTCCCGGTGCGGTCCAGGTCGCGTTGCAGGGGCGTAACCGGTGCGGCGGCAGTGTGTAGCAGTCCGGCGATTTTGCCCAGTTCTGTCTTCATGCCGGTAGAGGTGACGACGGCGCGGCCATGGCCGGAGCCGGCGGAGGTGCCGGAGAAGATCATGTTGAAACGGTCGCCCACGGCGGCTTGTGGCGGCACCGGGGCGGTATTCTTCTGGATCGGGGTGCTTTCGCCGGTGAGTGATGCTTCCAGGGTTTGCAGTTCCACCGATTCGATCAGGCGGGCATCAGCGGAGATCGCGTCGCCTTCGCTTACCAGAAGCAGATCGCCTGGAACGAGTTCCCGGGTGGGGAGACGCCGTTGTTGGCCATCCCGGATCACGGTCGCTTCGGGCGCGGCCATCGCGCGAAGCGCGGCCAGGGCGTGCTCCGAGCGTTCTTCCTGAACGAAGCCCAGGATCGCGTTGAGCAGGACGATTGTGAGGATGACAATGCTTTCGTAAGGCGCGCCGTGTTCCTGCTCCACGGCCCACACTACGAAAGAGATGCCCGCGGCGGCCACCAGCAGCAGGACGAGCGCGTCCTTGAATTGCGCTAGAAATCGGCGCCAAGCCGATACGGGTGGGGCCGATTGCAGTTCGTTTGGCCCGAACTCAGTCAGGCGCTGTCGCGCCGTCCCCTCGCTCAATCCGGTTTTAGGGTCGGCAGCGAGGCGAGAGACCACTTCTTCCGAGGCCAAATCGTGCGCGGCGAATTGGCTGTCTTGATTCATGGTCTAGCTCCCAACATAGCAGCGCGACCGCTGGAGCGGACGTTGGCTCGCCGTTGCAGGCCTGTGTCCAGTACTCGGGGCGTAACGGAGTGACTTCAGATACTAGGCGCGATCCGCCTTGGAGCCTATGGTTCGACCGAAGGCCGCGCCGTAAAGTGGCCAAAGATCCCGATCCATGCAAACTTACTCCGCTTCAATTACCGTCTCTCTCCTGGCGATCGTCACGATGCTGCCCGCGGCATCGGGGCCATCGCTGCCGACATCATTGGCGCCCTCACCGTCTGCGCTTGAAGGCATCCAATTGGTGGACCAGGCGGGCCGCCCCATCGCCGCGAATTCGTTCGGCTCCGGGCCGGTGCTCATCAACTTCGTCTTTACCAAGTGCCCGGTGGCCTGCCCTCGCCAAACCCAGGAACTGCGTTCCATCTTCGAGGCGTTGCCTCCCGAAGCGCGGGCCAGGGTCCAGTTCCTGTCGATCACCGTTGACCCGGAGCACGACTCGCCGGAGGCCCTGCGATCATTTGCCGCCCGCATGAAAGTGACCATGCCGAATTGGCGATTTGCCACCGGCAAACCGGCAGAGATCCGGCGGTTGCTGCAGCGGATGTCGGTGATGGATCCGTCGAAGGTGAATCCTCAGCCGATCGACCATCGCCTGACTCTATTTCTGTTCAACCGGGAGGGGCTGCCCGTGATCCGGTACCACGGCAGTCCCATTGATCGAGAACGCCTTGCCGCCGACCTAACCCAACTGGCCCGGCTTCCCTAAGCCGCAATGAATCGAAATCCAAAGGCAAATCTGGTGCACCTTCTTTCCGCATTCGCTTCGAAGCGTGGTTTAGCTGTTGTCTTCTCTCTGGTGGCGTTCGCTACCATCGCCAGCATCGCGCGTAGCGCGACGACGCTCGCCATCCCGTTGAATCAGACAGCCGCGGATCCGCTGTTACAGAATTTGAACATTCCGGCCAACGCCGCTTCGGCCGGGATGTGGAGCCCGACGCAATCCTGGCCGCTGAATGGACTGCATGTGATGGTGCTGCCCGATGGACGAGTGTTGACCTATGGCAGCCCGCAAGGTAACGCCGGTACGCAGGATGGCCGCACCCACGACTACTGGCAGCCTCGGCTGGGTTTCGGCGCCAACAGCCACCAGACGACCACGTCCACCAGCCGGCCCAATAGCTTTTGCAGCACCTCCGCGTTTCTGCTTGACGGGCGGGTGATCATGACCAGCGGCAACAGCCCGTTCGATTCGGCCCTGGTGAACCCCGATTCGGGCAGTTGGACCACCGATTCGTTCCGTCTGGCCGATCAACGTTGGTACGCGTCGATGGTGACGCTGGGTGACGGACGGTTGGTGATCGTGGGCGGGATGGACCCTTATTCGGAAGGCATGCAGAATAACCCGGCCGGGGCGATTCAGGCCGGCACCGTTTCGATGACGCCGGAGATTTACACGATGGGCTCAGGATGGCGCTCGCTGCTGGGCGCTACCAGCCGCGATGCCTTCGGCCCGGACTTCCTGCGCGCCAACTATCCCCGAGCCTGGCTCGCGCCCGACGGCCGCGTCTTCGGCATTTCGGCGGACAACATGTGGTACCTCGACGTGAATGCGAATTCGGGCAGTGGCGCCATCTCGATCGCGGGACGCTATAAGATCTCCAGCGCCTCGGCGCCGGTGAACGCCGGCGCGACGGGAACCGCGGTGATGTTCGCACCGGGGCGGATTCTGATGGTGGGCGGCAACGGTTCGTTCAATGGTGATCCGTTTCCGGCCAGCAACATGGCGTCGGTGGTCGACATTAACGGCTCTGGCCCGGTGGTGACGGATCAGGCTCGCATGACGTATCCGCGACGGTATCCGAATGCCGTGGTGCTACCGGACGGCAAAGTGGTGGTGACCGGCGGCACGCGCTTCGGCAACAATGGCGGCGCTGATGCCGTATACCCGGCCGAGATCTGGAATCCGGCTACGGGCGCCTGGACGGTGGGTGCTTCGGCGGCGCAGATCCGCGTGTATCACTCGTCGAGCGTCCTTTTGCCGAACGGTACGGTGCTATCGACGGGCGGGGGCGCGCCGGGTCCGGTGAACAATCTCAACGCGGAGATCTACTATCCGCCCTACTTGTTTAACGCGAACGGCACGCTGGCGGCGCGTCCGGTGATGACGGGCATCAACTCGCTTTCGTTTAACTACGGTGCAACGTTGCAGATTCAGATGGCGGATGCGGCGGGCGTTTCGAAGCTGGTGATGGTCCGCAATGGGGCGATGACGCACTCATTCAACAACGGCCAACGGCTGCTGCCGTTGAACTTCTCGCAGAGCGGCGATCTGACGGCGACGTTGCCGGCGAGCGCCAACCAGGCCCCTCCCGGCCACTATCAGGTTTATGCGCTGAATGCGAACGGTGTGCCTTCGCCGTCCGTCATCGTCTCGATTGGGATGGCGGCGGCGATCACGCCGTCCTATCCGGCACTGGGTCCGGAGTGGGTTTCGGCCGGAACCACGGCGAGCCGGTTGGCGGTCTCCTCGGACAACACGATTGTCGCGATTGACCCCGCGACGGCTCTGGTGAGCCGCAAGAACGGCGATGATACGACGGCCAACTGGACGACCATCGCCGGAAAGACTTTGAGCGCCGTGGCGATGGTGAGGAACAGCACGATCTGGGGCGTGGGTACCGATCAGAACGTCTGGCGATACAACGGAAGCCAATGGCAGCAGGCCGGGAACACGGTGCGCGACATCGCCGCATCCTCCGACGGCACGATTGTGGTGGTGAACTCGGCGGCCAATACGCTTTGGCGCAAGTCCGGCGACGATACCGTGCAGAACTGGCAGAACGTCGCCGGTACGGCCAAACGGGTGGCGTTGGTGAATGGCTCCAGCATCTGGTCGATCGGGATGGACGACGGCATCTATCGTTACGACGGGACGTCGTGGACGCGGGTAGGCACCGGTTTCGCCCGGTCACTGGCGGCATCGGCGAACGGGACGATTGTCTATGCGGACCGGGATTCCGGCCAGATCTGGCGAAAAAGCGGCGACAACAGCACGGCGAACTGGGTGCAGGTGGCCGGTCAGGTGCCAGAGGTCGCGGTGGCCCAATCGGGCGCGCTGTGGGCGGTATCCGGTACGGGGCAAGTGCATCGCCGGGCCGGTGACGCTCAACTTCCCAGCATACCGGCGCTGCCGGCGGCGCCCGCCGTGTCCGGCACGTCTGTGAGCTATATACCGGGGCTGGAGGCCACTGGTCTGACGTTCAGTTGGAACTTTGGCGACGGAAGCCCGTCGACGGCGTTCACCTCCGCCAGCGCGGCCAGTTACCGGTTCGCGGTTCCTGGCCAATATCTGGTGACGCTGACGGTGCGCAACGCCTCGGGGCAAACCACGTCCAAGACCTTTATCCAGGCGATCTATGCCGCACCGATTGCCGGAGCGCCGGTGGCCTCCACACCGATTCTGATCGAGCCGCGATCAGGCGCTTCGGCGCGCGTCTGGGTGGTGAATCCGGACAATAACTCAGTGAGTGTGATCGACACGGCCAACAACGCGCGTGTGGCCGAGATCACGGTGGGAAAGGCTCCGCGCACTCTTACCCGCGCCGCGGACGGCTCGATCTGGGTAGCCAATCGGGACTCGAACAGTATCTCTGTCATCTCCTCCTCCAGCCTGGGCGTGACGCGCACGATCTCGCTGCCCCGGGCTTCGCAGCCTTACGCAGTGGTGGCGGCGGCCACAGGAGAAGTCTATGTGAGCCTGCAGGCGACCGGGCAGGTGCTGAAGCTGTCCTCCGCCGGGGCGACTCTCGCCACGTTTGCCGCCGGGGCCAATCCGCGTCACCTTTCGCTGAGTGCGAACGGAGCGCAACTGCTGGTTTCGCGCTTCATCACGCCGATGGCTCCCGGCGAAGCGACGCTCACGGTATCGACGGCGGGCGCGGGCGGCGAGGTATTGAACGTGAACACCGCGAACATGACGCTCTCGCGCATCAGCAGGCTGCAATTTAGCGACGCGACGGATACGTCGACCCAGGGTGCTGGTGTACCCAACTATCTGGGGGCGGCAGTGATCTCGCCCGATGGCGCATCCGCTTGGGTTCCTTCGAAGCAGGACAACATCCGGCGTGGCACGGCCCGCAACGGCCAGAATCTGAATTTCCAGAACACTGTGCGCGCCATCAGTTCGCGGATCGATCTGGCGTCCGGCGCCGAGTTACTCGGGGCCCGCGTCGATCACGACAATGCCAGTGTGGCCAGCGCCGCGGCTTTCGACCGCACGGGATCCTACCTGTTTGTGGCCCTGGAGACCTCGCGTCAGGTGGCGGTAGTGAACCCGATCGGCAACGTTGAGCTGTTCCGCATCGATGTCGGGCTGGCGCCGCAAGGCGTGGCGGTTTCCTCCGACGGTCTGCGCCTGTACGTGCAGAACTTCATGAGCCGGACGGTGACGGTGGCCGATATCTCTCCGCTCACCCGTAACGGCGAGTTCCGCGCGACGACGGTAGCGACCGTAAACGCCGTCGGCTCTGAGCTTCTGGCGTCGACGGTCTTGCGCGGCAAGCAGTTCTTTTACGATGCCGCGGACCCGCGGCTGTCGCGCGACGCCTACATGAGCTGTGCCGCCTGCCACAACGATGGCGCCGGCGATGGCCGGGTATGGGACCTTACCGGATTCGGCGAAGGCCTGCGCCGCACCATCGATCTGCGCGGACGTGGCGCCGGGCAAGGTTTTCTCCACTGGAGCGCCAACTTCGACGAAGTGCAGGACTTCGAAGGGCAGATCCGCACGCTGTCCGGCGGAACGGGCCTGATGTCCGATGCCCAGTTCAACACCGGTACCCGCAGTCAGCCACTGGGTGACCGCAAGACCGGCGTGAGTGCGGACCTGGATGCGCTCGCCAGTTACCTCGCCTCGCTCGGTACCTTCGCGGCCAGCCCCTTCCGCGCTGCCGATGGGGCGCGTACGTCGGCGGGCGTGGCCGGCCGCACGGTGTTTACGACGCAGAACTGCCAAAGCTGCCACGGCGGCGCGGCGTTCACGGTGAGCGCGGATGCCGCGCAGCTCAAGTCGATCGGGACGGTGACGCCGGCGAGCGGCTCGCGGTTGGGCGGCCCACTCACCGGCGTCGATGTGCCCACGCTGCGCTCGGTGTGGTCCGCCGGGCCCTATCTGCACGACGGTTCCGCCGCTGACCTTCGCGCGGCCATCGCCGCGCACCAGGGCGTGTCGCTGAATACGACGGACTTCAACAACCTGATTGAGTTCGTTCGCCAGATTGACGGCTCCGAGCCGGCGATCGCCAGCGGCGTGGCGGCGCCGCCCACCGTCTCGCTGACCTCGCCCGCCGGTGGCTCCGCTTTCACTACCGGTACCGCGATCACCCTCACCGCGACGGCTACCGCCTCATCCGGCCGCACGATCTCGAGCGTCGCGTTTCTGCTCAATGGTTCAACGGTTCTGAGCACGAGAACCACTTCGCCCTACACGTTCAGTTGGACGGGCGCCGCGGCCGGAACGCATTCGATTACCGCGCGCGCCACGGATAACACGGGCGCCGTCACCACGTCGTCGGCGGTGTCCATCACGGTTGGGACCGCGGGGACTGCGGACTCGTTCATCTCCACCATCGTGAGTGTCCGCACGAGTAAGTGCATCGCCATCTCCGGTTCGTCCACCGCGGACGCCGCCGGGGCCGTTCAGCAGACCTGTTCGACGGTGTCCTCGCAGCGGTTCCGGTTCGACCGGGTTTCCGGCACCACCGATGTCTACACCATCACCGCGACGCACAGCAGCAAGTTACTCGATGTCAACGGCGCCAGCCGTCTTCGCGGGGCCACGATTATCCAGTGGCCGGCCCACGGCGGCACCAATCAGCGCTTCCGTCTGAACCTGATGACCGACGGCACTTACTCGCTGCGGCCGATGCACAGCGCCCTCTATGTGAAGGTCCGGAACGGCGCGAGCACGGAGGGGGCGATCATTGAGCAGAATAACAGCACCAACTCCGGCGAGACCCGTTGGCGCCTGCCCGGCCGGCCCTAGGGTAGTGGGCCGGCGCTTGCATTAACCTGATGGGAGAGGGAATTCCATCAGGCTACCAATGTTGAGTCCGTATCCGGTAATTTACGAGATCGGAGAGTATCGGTGGGTGTCTGGGCTTTGCCTACTCACTCGCTATATCCGAACACGCATGGGGCCCTCACTGGTGAGTTGTTCGGTTCAATATGAGATCAATCCAAGTTACGAGGCGGGGACTTTCAACCCGAGCACAAAAGCGCAGTAACTGTGTCGCAATTTCCCCGTGGAAGCGATTCCTACGGTCAAGGTTGAGCGGACTGTCGATTGGGCGGAGGTGAGCTTGGTAGCAGAGACTACGGTCGAAGAGATTCGTTCGGGGGGAAGTCGATGGTCGTACTCGCTAGCGGATTGACTGAGGAACTCGTCCTGAAAGAGGTGGCATGGATTCAGAGCCTGCTTGAAGAGTTGGCGATCACAGAGTTGATGTTTACGTTTGGCTTCGGGGCCAACCTCCCGATCGACGACCTGTATCAGCCCCAGCCGCTGAGGACCTCCGATTTGGTTCAGTTTTTGAAAAGAAGTCGCGACGCCGGCCACTGTGTCGTCGCATCCGACAACCTCTACTTTAGCGATCTACAGAATCAGGTGGCGTTTCGCCTTGATCATGAAGGGGACATCGCCTGCCGAACGGACGACCTGAGGATTATCGAGCGGTTGCAACAACACTGGGTTGCGGAGAAATATGCGGTCCGACTTTACCCGGAGGCCTTTCACGCCGATTTTATCTGAATGACTGTGATACGGGCGAGTGTCAGCGCGGGCAAGGCGTTCCCATTGTCGACTCGGGGAGAACTCTTGTTAAGGTGAGGGAATGGTCTTTCGACACCAGGCCTTCTCATGAGTACTCCGGTGCTGAGCGTTGTGGTCATTACGCCGTTTGGCTTCGCCCACGTCCGTAAGGCGGTTCGGCATTTTCGGGCGCAGACCATCGCGGCTTCGCTGGAACTGATCATTGTGGTCTGTAATGCCGATTCGCTGGCCGATGCGAGGGCCGGTGAGTTGGAGGGCTTCGCCTCCGTTCAGGTGTTACCCGTCGGGCCGATTCCCAGTATCGACGTCGCCGCGACCCATGGATTCAATGCGGCTTTGGCACCCCTGATTGCGTATTCTGACGATCATGCCTACGTGCACCCAGACTGGGCGGAAGCCTTGGTGAAGACCTTCGAGGGGCCCTGGGTGGCGGTGGGGACGACGCTCGAGAACGCAAATCCGGCGACGGCGTGGAGTTGGGTGAACCTGATCTGTTCCTACGGATGGTGGGCGGAAGGCGCGGCGGGCGGCGAATGCGATAACCTGCCGGGTCACAACGTGACCTTCCGGCGGGAGACGCTATTCGCATTTGCCGGCGGCCATTTGCCGCCGCAGACGCTGCGCCGCGAGTCCGGTTTGTTGGCGAAGCTGCGTTCGCGAGGTGGCCGCCTGGCGCTGGCGTCCACGGCCCGGTCCCGCCACATGAATGCCGCGACGATGTCCTCCACTGGGCTGGTGCGCTTCAACATGGGCCGCTACTACGGCCACCATCGGTCGCTCAATTCGGCATGGTCCTGGCCGATGCGGCTGCTCTACATTTTGGGCTTCCCGTTGATTCCGGTAGTCCGTCTGCTACGGATGCGGACGGAGATGGGCGGGACGCTGGCGCTGGGTGGGTTGCGCATCTATCCGGCGCTCTTCGTGGGGCTGATGTTCGATGCGATGGGACAGGCGGTGGGGTATGGTTTCGGGCCAGGCGATTCGCTGCACGTGCTGGAGAACTACGAGGTCCGATTACGCCGCTATGTCACTCCGGCTGAGGCGGTGGCGATGGATGATGCGTGAGGGTTCTGCTGATCAATGACTACGGGTCAATTGTCGGCGGAGCCGAGTACCAGTTTCTGTCACTGCGAGATGGCCTGCGGGCGCGCGGCCATGAGGCCCGGTTCTTTGCCGCGCGCCGGCCGGGATCGCCTGGCGTTGCCGATGCTTTCTGCTTTGCCTTCTCCGGCCCGCTGCAGGTGTTCTCGATGTGGAAGAATCCGTTTGCGGTGGCCGCGCTCCGCCGGGAGTTGGAGGCTTTTCCTCCGGACCTGGTCCACCTGGGAATGTTCCGGTGGCAGCTTTCGCCGGCAATCCTGGAGTCGATCGCGGCCCTGCCCACGGTGATGCATCTCCAGCTTTACGAGCCGATTTGCCCGGTGGGTTCGAAGCTGTTGCCCGACGGGCGCCTCTGCCACCATCGCGTGGGCCCGCCCTGCCGGGAGAACGCTTGCTTCGGTGCATTGGCCGCGCCGTTTCTCTTCTCTGCCGATGCGGCGACGCGCCGTTACTGGAGCCGATTCTCGCGGCGGATTGCGGTGAGCGAGTGGCAACGACGCCGTTTAGAAGATGACGGGTTGACGATTGACGCGGTGATTCCGAACGGCATTCCGCTGGAGTCCGCGCCGCTTGCGGCGCTTTCCGCTGAGCCCCGCCTGGTTTGTGCGACGCGCCTCGCTCGCGAAAAGGGCGTGGACCATTTGCTGCGTGCGTTCGCCCGGCTTGCCCCGGCGTTTCCCACGCTCCGGCTCACCATCGCCGGCGACGGCCCGGACGCGCGATCCCTGCGTCAACTGGCGGCGACTCTACCTGGAGCGGACCGTGTCGACTGGCTCGGCTTTCTTCCGCGCGCTGAATTGGCGGCCAAGTTCGCGGGAGCTTGGCTGCAGATCGTGTCAGGACTCTGGGAGGAGCCCTTCGGCCTCGCCACAGCGGAGGCCCTGAGCCGCGGAGTTCCCGTAGTGGCTCCGGCTTCCGGGGCCTCGCGCGAACTGATCGCCGGCGGGGAGTTCGGCGCTCTTTATCCGAATGGCGACGATGCCGCCTTGGCGGAGGCGATCGGCGGCTTGCTGTCCCAGCCGGAACGCCTGGCCACAGTCGGCGCTGCGGCGCGCGAACACGCGCGGCTGCATTTCTCGGAAACGTCGATGGTGGAGCGCTTCCTCTCGCTCTATGCGGAAGTTCTGGCGGGCTGACTTTCGCCGGCTTCCACCCGGAGCAGGACCTCAAGCGGGACGCCGGCCGGAAGCTAGAGCGGCGTTAGGAGCGGCGTTAGTGCCAGACGCTGCGGAAGGGGGTAGGATGCGGGAGTAGTCGGGGTAGGGGAGGGCGAGAGCGTGGGGGATACGCTTGGCGGGGCGAGGGATGTACACGGGGCGACGGGCCGAGGGCGATGGGGAGCAGGACGCGGGCGGCGGGGGAGTGAGCGAAGGTTAGGGGTCAACTGGGCGGGTCAGCGACCCAGTGAACGGGGCGGTTGTGGCGGGAACCGGTATGGAGCGACCTGAGCCGAGCCGCATTCTGCCGGACCGCCTCTCTCGGACCCTCAAGGTAGATCAGCCAGTCGCGGGCGATGTTTTCGGGCTTGCCGAAAAGGTGCTGCCACTGGTCAAAGCAGAGTAAGTCATCGGCATCCACGCCAGAACAATGAGCCCGCGCGCTAGACCACGGCCAGTCCGCCGCTCGCTGCGCCAGGCCGGCCTCGACCGGGTTACTCTCGAGGTAACGAAGAAACTCCTTGAAGCCCTTGGCATCGAGGAAACGCGCGTCGTAGCGAGGCGTCCAGTTGGTAGGACCCATGCGTAAGTAGGGCGTGGTTTTGTACTTACGATTGAGGTAGCGGGAGTAACGTCCCTGCATGTCGCGCATCAGGTTGGAGATGGAGGTGTCAGTCGAAGCCTCGAAGATCCAATGGGCGTGATTGTGCAGCAGACAGTAGCCATGAATGGCGACGTTGTGCATTTCCGCATAGCGGCGCATGAGGGATAGGCAGAACTCGAAGTCTTCGGGATCCCGATAGACCCACTGTCCGCCATTGCCCCGCTGGGTGACGGCGTAGAGTTGCTGAGGACGGTAATCGCGAGGATTTCGCACGGCAGGTGAGATGCAAGCGAAGGGCCATCGGGTCTGACGTACGTAGATACATTGGCTTAGAGGTGGAGGGCGTGTGGCGTGTTTCAAATCGGAACAAGAGTCAATTCCAGAATGGAACCAGACGTTTCATTTGGTCTTCCGCCGGAGTGTCTGGCACCATCGATTGCCATCGATTGTCATCGATTGTCTGGCACCATCGATTGCAGGCACCATCGATTGCACCATCGATTCATCGATTCCCCATCGATTTTGATCACGTCTACGGAATTCAGCGGCGAGGATTGGAAGGTCGGGCACGCCGACTCCGCTGACGGCGAACTACGCGCCGGATCGGCTCGGCGACGATGTGCTCGCGGTCTGCGGCTTTTCGAAGTTACAGCGCCCGCTCCCGATCGGTCACTCGCTTGCGGGACAAGAACTCAGCTCAATCGGGTCCCGGTATCCCGAGAAGGTAGCGGGACTGGTGCCTTTTATGACCAGGCTCAGGGAGACTTCTGATCGACCTGCTTGAGTTGCAGAACAAGCTTGAGGATCTAGAGCGCCCGCTTGCCGCGCCAGTGATTTCAGTGTATCGTGATACTGCACAGCCGCTGAGCTTGACGGTTGGAATGATCTCCCGAAGTTCGAAATATGGCAATGGAGCATTCTCAGGCGATGCCGATACTATCTCGTTACTTATCCGCGCAGTTCGCAAGTTCGAATCCGCAACGGTACCAGGTTGGCACATCAACCAGGGCGCACACTTGTTGCCCCGTTTGCCTGGAAAGTGCCTGCCAAATAACTGCGAAAAAAGGCCGCGAAGGCACGCCAATGATGACTGTAGCATGCACTAGTTGTGGCTTGTTCAGGGTTGATCCGCTTCCATCGACCAGGGAGGTTGAGCAATTTCATGAACTGGACTATCGCAGCAGCTACAAAGGCGTGCGCACGCCAAAACGTAAGCACATCTACCGATCAGGCATGCTCGCCGTGCAACGATTTAGACATTTGGCGAAGTACCTCGGCCAGCATTCAGCGGTGTTGGACATTGGATGCGCTTCAGGAGAATGGCTCTACATTCTCGGCAAGAAGGGTCATTCAGCCGTAGGAATCGAGGTCGATCGCTCGTACGCGGAATTCGGCCGCAACGAGTATTCTGTGGACATCCGTAGCGGGTCCGTAAACACATTTGAATGCTCTGATCGCAAGTTCGAGTGCATCACCCTTTTTCATGTGCTTGAACACTTGCCGGATCCGCTGGCTGCACTGGCTCGCATTAGTGGGTGGCTGAAGCATGAGGGCCATCTCGCGATTGAAGTTCCAAACGTGAATTCGCCATATCAGCATCCGGTGAAACGCTTTCACTCTGCGCATGTTGTGGGCTACACGCCGGAATCATTGTCCTATGTGGCCCAAAAATCCGGGTGGCGAATTGTTGAGTTGTCCCTTGATGCTCACGAACGGAACATTTTCGCAGTTCTGGACAAGCGTTCGGACGCCAACTGCGGAACGCACGACCGCCTATCCTTTCCTCGCTCTCCGGTGGTCCCCTCAACAGTTTCAGCTACGGTCCACTACTACATGCGCCCATCAACCTACATTCGATCCTTTGAGCGGTTAAAGCAGTTTGGCGCCGAGTTTAGGGCGGCGAAAAAGGAGAAGACTCCAAGGGAATTATTGAATTCTAGCCTGCGGAATCTGTGAGCGGGAGGCGGCAGCGGGGTTAGTGCCCATAATGGGCGGTGACCAAAGACCATCGCCCGGGTTACTTCACCACCGACCAACGCCGAGTGTCCAGTGGTACTGGACTGGTCTCGCAAACTCTTGCCGGAGGAATCCCATGACCATTCGGATCATCTATCAAGACCGTTGTTTTTGACGCAGCCGTATTCCGCAGCGCTCTTGGGCGTTC
>JALHNI010000034.1:8266-32163 GCA_022843605.1 Bryobacter sp. | reverse complement strand
GTAAACCGATCATCGCTTCGGTGGTCCGGCTGAACTACGGCCGCGCCTCGCTCTTCAATCCCCTGTCGCAAGCGCCTTCTTAGAAAGTAAAGCGGAGAGCGAGTTGCAGGCGCCGGCCTTCAAGTGCACCGAGGATGCGGCCGAAGGTGGGGCTGGCAACGTTGACATCGGGTGGATTGAAGCGCACATTGTTGAACGCATTGAATGCCTCAAATTGAAAGCGCAGGTTGTAGCGTTCAGTAAAGTACCAATTCTTAAATAGCGACAGGTCGTAGTTGACGAAGCCGGGTCCGACGATGACGTTGCGGCCGGAATTGCCGAAGGTGAGCGCGGAGGGAGCGCGGAAGGCGTTGGGATTGAGCCAGAAGAGATTCGGATTGTTGGTGCCGAAGCCTTCGCCGGGGGTGATGCCGTCAAAGGTGGAGTTCGGATCAATGCCGGTGGCGTTGGCCCGCTGGGAGACGAAACCGATGGTGGTGTTGTTGGGTGCGCCGATCACGCGGTGAACGCCGGACTGCAGGGCGCCGATGGCGTTTAGCTGCCAACCGCCCAGTACCAAGTCGGTGGAGCGGTTCCAGTTTGTACCGAATTTCTTACCCTTACCGACAGGAAGTTCGTAAGTGCCGGAGAAGACGAAGCGTTGCGCAATGTTGAAGTCGGACGGCCCCCAGTCCAACTGGAAGTTGGCGGGATTGAGATTGGGGGTGCCCCAGGCGCCTCCGGAGTCGTTGTCCAGGGACTTGGACCAACTGTAGGCGGTGAGTAGCGAAAAGCCGTTGTCAAAGCGGCGGTCGAGCCGTAGATTGAGGGCGTGGTACTGGCTCATGCCGGCCAGCGAGGAGTAGAGCATGCCATTGAGGCGGGGAAACCGGCGAACCCCGGGGGTGACCTGATAGAGATTGCCGGGCGTCGCGTCAGCGTCGGAATTGAAGCGTTTGGTAAGGCGTCGGCCCTGGGAGCCTACGTAAGCGGCCTCCGCTATCCACTTATTGCCGAGCGAGCGCTGCACGGAGAGGTTCCACATGTACACGCGCGGCTTGCGGCCATCGATCTCCTGGGCGAACAGGAAGATCCCCTGGGGCGTTTCGTAATTGCCATCGATGGGCGGAATCTGGACGACCGGCAGCGCGTTGACGCCAAACTGCATCGTTGGCAGACCGCGCCCCGTGAAGTTGTTGTTCTGCTGCGCAAAGACCGGCGGCCCGTTGGTGATGAACTGGGTCTCATTCATCTGGCCCTGATCAAAGTAGATGCCGACGCCGCCGCGCACCACCCAGGCCTGAGCGGAGGCCGGATTGAAGGCAAAGCCGAAGCGGGGAGCGAAGTTCTTATAGTCCGGCGCGACGATGGAATCGCGGATCTGCCCCAGCGTGGGGAAGAGCTGGCGGCCGGTGTTGAAATCGAAGCCGTAGACGTTGCGGGTCTCTTGCGCAATCGGCGTCGGGGGGCTGATGAACTCGTAGCGGAGGCCGTAGTTGAGCGTCAGCGACCGCGACACCTTCCAGTCGTCTTGCATGTACAGATTGTGGGTGTAGAAGCGGAAGTTGGTGGCCGAGGAGCCCACCGCGCCGGAGGCGTTCAGGGGAAATCCCAGCAGGAAGTCGGCGACCGGATTCCCCGTATTGGCGACGGGGTTGCCGGTATTGGCGTCGAGCGCCGCGGTGAAGGCGTTGTTACCGAACGTAAAACTTCCGCGCGGGCCATTGTCGGAGTTCAAAAAGTTGCGCGTTTGCCGGATTTCGTAGCCGAACTTGACGGTGTGCGGGCCCTTGATCCAGGTGGTGGCATTGGAGAACTGGTAGTTGTGGAGGTTGTTGCCTTGAGTAATGCCGCTGGAGCCGATACCGGAGAAGCCAATCCACCCGACGGTGGGTACGCCCCAGTTGCGCTCCACATCGGAGACGCCGGTGATGCCGATTTCCTGAGCAAAGTTGCGATCCACCGGAACCTGCTGGCCGAAGAGCTGGGCTTGGTTATAGGCGACGCGGAAGACATTGACGATGTTGGGACGCAGGGTAGAGGCGACCTGACCCACAAAGCCGCGACCAAAGGAGATCACCTGCGCTCCGGCTAACGGCGCCAAGGCCGCGGGGGTGAGCGGCGCGTCCTGTTCGCTGTAGCGGAAGAACAGAGAGTGCGTGTCGTTGACGCGGTAATCGCCGCGAATGTTGAACTGGTCATCATTCAACTGCTGCACCGGGATGCCGATGACATTGACGCCTTCGCTGGCTGGCGCATCCGTCACTGGAATGAAGGGGAAGAAGTTCCGGGAGACGCGGTTGATGCGGCTGGCAGGAATCATGTTACCGGGGAAGGGGGCGCGGCTGTTGTTGGCGGCGTTGAACGTCAAGGGATCGTGAATGGGCGTCGCGGCGCGATCGGCAAAGATGTTGGTGGAGAAATTACCCGCCAACTCGGCGCTCTGCCGCGGATACAGCGCCCGCTGCGTAATGCCCAGGCGCTGACGGAAGCCTTCGTAGTTGCCGAAAATGAAAAGGCGATCTTTGATCACGGGGCCGCCCACCGCGAAGCCGAACTGGTTGCGCTTGAAGGGCTCCGCCGAGCGCGCAAAGAACGTGCGCGCGTCCAGGGCATTGTTGCGCAGAAAGTGGAAGGCGCTACCGTGCCATTGATTGGTGCCGCCGCGGCTGGCCACGTTGATGATGCCGGGGGAGTTGCCGAACTCCGCCTGGAAGAAGCTGCGCTGGATCTTGAACTCCTGCACCGCGTCAAGGGAGGGTGTGATCGACGAATCGCCGACGCGGGGGTTGCGCATTTCGACGCCGTCGTAGAGGTAGCTGGTCGAACTCTCCCGCTGGCCACCCACCAGAATGGAGCGGTCGGAGCGTTGGGTGGTGGAGCTCACAAAGCTGGCTGGACCTTGAGCGGCGGGAATCTGCGGCACCACGCCCGGCGAAAGCGCGCCCAGCGCCAGGTAGTTGCGGCCGTTCAGCGGCAGGTCGTTGATCGCCTTCCGAGTCACGGTTTGGCCCAGCGAGGCCGTATCGGGCTCAAGTAAAGGCGCCGCAGTGCCGGAGACGGTGATGGTTTCCGTAACCTGGCCGAGGGGTAGCTTGATGTCGGCGCGGATGGATTGGGCGATGCCCAGGTCAATCTGTTGCACCACGTACGTTTGGAAGCCGCTGGCCTGAACGGAAATCCGGTATCGGCCAGGGGCAAGTTGGGGAAAGGCGTACTCGCCGCTCGGGTTGGCCTCGGCTCTGCGGATGGAGCCGGTATTCACCTCGGTGAGGGTCAGGGCGGCGCTGGCGACCGAGGTGCCCGTTTCATCGGTGACCACACCGGAGATGGCAGACGTATTGGTCTGGGCGAACAACAGACTCCCAAAGGCAATCGCAAGGAAATAAAATTTAATCATAAATACTTCTTAATGTAAATGATTTAACAGATTTTCACAGTCCGAGCAATGGGGATGAACATTTGTCATCGGGCGATAGGCTATTAGTAATCGGGAGCTGAGCGGATCTGACGTGACGGAGCCGGGGGCAGCGTTTTTTCCAGTGTTCGGGGCCAAAGCGTTCGGGGCCAGCGTTCGGGGCTAATGATCCTCATCTCCCGATCCGCCGCGAATTCCCGTAAACCGATCGTAGCGAGGCAGAAAGCCGACGCATTCGGCCCAACCGCAAAGGTGCCCCGCACCGAAAGTAATGAGCATATCCCCAAAACCCACTCAATAAGTGAATGCCTCGCAAGCCGCGATTCGTCCCTCCGGATTACGCCCTGCACCTCACTTAGCGCGGCAGTTACCCCGGCCCGTGTTCTTCACCGATGAGGTAGCCATGCACTTCGGGGCGGATCTACTCGCGGACGGACGCGCGCTGGAACCGAGGAAGCCGGTGTCATGCCCAGCCCCGATCGCGATTCGCCGCCGGATCCCCATCATTAGTAAATGTTCCGCTGGAGTGTCTCGCCGGAGACCGGATCCAAGCGGCTTTGGGAGCCTGATCGTGAGTTGGCCTTCGCCCTTCTTGATCGTGAATGAGGCAGGCTGGAGACCGCCGCCAAGGCGACCCTGTGGGCTCGCTCCGCTTGGCCTTGACCGCTGCCCCCGCCTGCCTCGGGAAACTATAATGAGGGCGAAGGCCGAGAATCGTAGTCGTTACCGCCTTTTCGGTGACTTTAACCCGAACGGCGTTTACACAAAACTATTGACACGACCCCGCGGATGTCAAACCATGCACTGCTGGTCAAGTATCTGATCTACCAGGCACCCGTCGCGATGTCCCCTCCGGCGCCCAAACCGCCTGAGCTGACGCCACAAACTGTCCCGTACAAAACTCCATGAACTGCCTCGCCACCGCCGGACTGCTCTCCCGGATCAGGTAAATAATCTCCCGGTGCCGCGGCATATCCGACGCCCACTGCTTCGTCGACTCCTGCCTTGCCATCACCCGCAGCAACACAAACGTGAACAATGGCCGCAGCAACCGCTCGATCATCTCCGCCAACGTCGGATTCCCCGAAGCACGCGCTAACGCCAAGTGAAACTGCAAATCCTGATTCACCAACGTCCGCAGATCCCCGCTCGCCGCCGCCTCCTCCATTTCCTTCAGCGCGGTCTCTACCTCCGCCAAATCGGCCCGCCGCTCCGCCGCCAATCCCGCCGCCAGACCCTCCAACGCCGCCCGCACCTGATAGAGCCGGCTGATGTCCTCCTCGGTGTAGTGCGGAACTCGCGCACTCCGGCCCGCAGACTTCACCAGGAACCCCTCCGCGATCAGCAGATTGATCGCTTCCCGCACGGACGCCTGTGCCACCCCGAACGTCTTCGCCCAGACTCCTTCCACCACCCGTTCCCCCGGGCTCAATCGCCCTTCGACTATTGCCGTTTTCAGCTTGTATGCCAGAGCTTCCTTCACCAGAATGGTCATGCCGTCATTTTAAGCGCTTAAATCTATAGATTGCAGTTGTGTGAAGCCATAATTTGCAATCCTAAGCGCTTGACAGGCACCGGCGTAATGCATAAACTCGATCAAGTTTACGAGACTTAACGCTACAGAGGACTCTCGCCATGTATTCCGCGCTCACTAGAACACTGCTTCTCGGCCTACTGTCCTTCACGGCGGCCGGACTCGCCCAAGTCTCGTTCGCCTCCCTCAACGGATCCGTCAAGGACTCGTCCGGAGCATCCATCCCCGGGGCGTCGCTGGTCCTCAAGAACACCCTCACCGGCGTTGAAACCAGGGCCACCTCCAACGACAGCGGCATCTATGTCCTGCTCAATATCCTGCCTGGTTCGTACACGCTTGAGGCCAGCCGCGAAGGCTTCGGACGCGCTCGCCTTAACCAGTTCAACCTCGTCGTCAACCAATCTTCCGTCTTCGACATGATCCTGCCCGTGGGCTCCGTGCAGGAGACCGTCACCGTCGAAGCCGTCGGCGCCCAGATTCAAAGCGCCACCGCGGAACTCGGCAGCGTACTCACCGCCAAACAGGTTGTCGAACTGCCCTACGGCCGCAATATCCAAAACCTGATGCGCCTCACACCCGGCGTCGCCCCGGTGGGCCCTGGCCAGTCGAGCGTCCCCTCCGTCAACGGACAAGTGAAGCGCAGCAGCATGTTCATGCTCGATGGCGTCAATAACCAGTCGACGTTCCAGTCGAACCTTGCAGTTAACCCGATCGTCGAAACGCTCGAAGAGTTCAAGGTCCAATCCCACAACGACTCCGCCGAGTTCGGCGGCGTGATGGGTGGCGTTATGAATACGACTACTAAGTCCGGCACCAACCAGTTCCATGGCAACGCCTGGTATCAGCACGACAACGACGCCCTGCGCGCCCGCAACACTTTCCAGCCCACCGTGGTCCCCTACAAAGGACACATCTTCGGCGGCACGTTCGGTGGACCTGTCTGGATCCCCAAGATCTACAAAGGCACCAACCGCACCTTCTTCTACGCCGGATACGAGGTCAACCTCAATCGGTCCCCCGCCCAATCCTTCCTCCGCGTTCCCACCGAAGCGAATCTGCGGGGCGACTTCACTGACTGGCCAAAGCAGATCTTTAACCCCTACTCCACACGACAGAACGCCGCCGGCGCCTTTGTTCGTGATCCGTTTCCGAGTAACCAGATTCCGGCCAGCCTGCTGAATCCGGGCATGGTCTATTACTCGAAAACCGTCCTGCCCAAAACCGAATTCACCGGCAATGGCGACCGCAATGCCATCAACCGGTCCGTCATTGCCAATCAGTCGCGCAATCTATCCTTGAAGGTCGATCACAAATTCAGGGACGCCGACGCCGTCTGGGTCCGCTACACCGAACTATTCGCCCCGAATAAGCCCGCCGGCGCGCTGCCGAGCATCAGCGTCGCCAGCGACAATATCGCCCGTAACTTCGGCGCCAGTTGGGTGCATACCTTCAGCCCGACGACCCTGCTTCAGCTTCAGGTCGGCCGCGTCAAGCAATGGGGACGCACCACCAACCGCTTCCGGGAGCTTCCCAGCGACTTCCAATCGCAGGTCGGCTACTCCAGCAACATCATGACTCCCTATCGTGACCAGTTAAGCTATCTTCCCGGCTTCTCCGTCGCCAACCATTACAGCGGCGGCGAATCGCTCGGCTATCAGCAGGGTGCCGATAACTGGCACGTCCGCGGCAACTTCACGCGGCTGATGGGCCGGCACACGCTGAAAGCTGGCGGCGACATCAACTTCCTGGGCTACGACTACGAGAACTACATCACCACCGTCAACTTCGCCGACGCTCAGACGGCCAGCCCCACCGCTCTCGGCACCACCGGCGGCGCACTGGCCTCCATGCTGCTCGCCATCCCCGATAGCGCCACCCGTCGCGACATCGTCGAAACCACCGCGTGGTGGGCCAGTGTCTCCGGCTTCTTCGTGCAGGATTCCTGGAAGGCCACGGACAAGCTCACCATCAACCTTGGCTTGCGCTACGACCGGACTCTCATCCCGCCCGCCGGCACGGCAGGCGCCAACAACAACTTTGCCGGCAATATGGACTTCAACACCGGCAAGTACATCATCCAGCGCATGGCGCCCACCTGCGCTGTCGCCAAGGCCTTTCCTTGCGTCCCCACTCCCGAAGGGGCGCCCGCCGGATACCTGCCGCCTAATGTCGAACTCTCGAAGACCGGGAAGATCTTCACCGACACGAAGATGAACTTCCAGCCGCGCGTCGGCTTGGCCTATCGCCTCACCGAACGCACCGCGATCCGCCTCTCGTCCGGCATCTACTTCGACAACTACTCCGGCGTCCTGCAGATTTCGCGTAACTTCATCGGCACTTGGCCCGCGCTCGGCTTCCAGTCGGTCCCGAACCTGAACTACGCCTCCGCCGGCGCACTCACGCCAAACGTCTCCGCCTTCAATCCTCTGCCCTCGGCCAGCCTCCCGGCCGCCACTCCGTTCAGTCAGTCCGCTTACTGGGCAGACCCCAATTGGAAGAACTCCTACTCGATTCAGTGGAACGGCGGTGTCCAGCACCAGCTCACCAAGTCGATGCTGCTGACCGCGAACTACGTCGGCTCCGGCACCCATCGCGCCAACATCGGCGGACGCTACAACGTCGCCACCACCCCCGGACCTGGCACCCCGAGAGACCGTTTCCCGTTCCCCTACATTGCCGTTCCGGTCTCCTGGGATCGCGCCTGGGGCAACACCAACTACCATGCCCTCCAGACTTCGCTGGAACGCCGCTTCTCGAGCGGCTTGGCTCTCTCGATTGCTTACACCTATTCAAAAGCGATTGACGTGGGCTCGTCCGGCTTCTTCGGCGTCGAAGGCCAGTCGATTCAGAACCCCTATGACATGCGCGCCGACCGCAGTGTGTCGAGCTTCAACATTCCCCACAATGCCGTCATCGGCTGGGTCTATGACCTGCCCTTCGGTAGCGGCCGACAGTTCAAAACCGGCAACAAAGTTGCCGACACCGTCATCGGTGGCTGGCAGATCAACGGCGTTGCCGACCTGCGGTCCGGCAGTCCGGTCAACCTCACCATCGCGGGCGACATCGCCAACACCGGCAACACCGGCTACATGCGCCCGAACGTGGTGGGCGATTGGAAGCTGGAGAATCCCACGGCGGGTGCCTGGTTTAACCGAGCCGCCTTCGCCGCGCCCGCCGCCTATACCTTCGGCACCACCGGTCGCAATGTGTTGCGCAGCGATAGCGTGCAGCGCTTCGATATCTCGGTCTTCCGCAAGTTCAGGATCACGGAGACTTCTTACTTCGAATTCCGGACGGAAGGCTATAACGTCTTCAACACGGTTACCTATGGCGACCCGATTGCCGAGTTCACCAACGTCAACTTTGGCCGAGTCTTAAGCGCGCAAGCCTCTCGCTCCCTGCGCCTCGGAGGCAAGATCGTCTTCTAACTGCGGCTCAAGAGCGGGCGTTAGTGCACTGCGGAAAATCCGTCCCAAGAGCCTCCCTTCGGGGAGGCTCTTTTGATTGGAGGGGCGCTTCGACGCCGAACCGATACGGGCGAGTTAGATTGCTCGGTCCCCGGAGAAGATTCGGGGCTGATGACCTTGACTCGCGTCGCGAGCACCAGCATCCCATCCGCGCTTGAAACTTCGAGCGCTGTTCCGCAACAACTGTACGGGACCGCCGCTGTCATAGGCCGCGATCGCGAGAATGAGCAAGCTCCCGACCCCAACAATCCGGCCAGCCGAGAGACGAGACCCGGAGGCAGCGCGATACGCGGCGAACAGCGCCAACCCGACCATGGCAACGACGCAAGCGAGGATTGGCCCCCACATATCCGGGTGCCGGGAGAGATCGAAGGCAAGTCCGACGAGGCCAGCGGAGCCCAAGACGGGTGCCCAAACCCAGTGTCGGCGTTGGCTCCGCCAGACCACCGCACGGTAGGTGGCGAGTCCGAGCAGAATCGATTCGATCATCTTGTTTGTCACTTCCCTTCCTACTTGGATTGCGTAAGGAGTCAGAATAGGAGGTCACAACTTCGATTACACTCCGTCTGGTCCGGCGGCAGTTGCAACAGAGGACATGTGTCTGAATCTAGCAGTCCTACAGCAGGAATAGACTCCTGGCCCGGCTCTGCGGATCGTCAATTCCCAACCGGCGAAACGTCTCGCGTGCCAACTATTTTGGTCTCCCGCCGGTGTGTCTGGCACCGTGTGTCCCTTTGATCGGTCACTACAAGAGCTCACCAGTGAACATCGCTGCGCCGGGAATTGGACGATGGAATGTCGTCATTGACCTCGGTGATGCGGAGGGACATGTCGAGGCAAGTGTTCAGGTGCTTTCGACGGTGACGGCCTAGTTCTCTCGGCTCAGGCTGATTTCATCATTCGTCCTTTAGCTTCTCTGACGAGTGGGCGCACGCTCCGCAGCGGCCCGTATCGAAGTAAACATCCCGTTCACTTTTCGGCGGGGCGCTCCCACATTTTTCGCATTTGAAGCCTTTTTGCTGGCAAACATATTGCCACTTCCGTTCTTCGTCTTCAAACTGCTGTTGTTCTAAATTCTTTGCTTGTCCCATCGACAAAGCATATAGCACTCCGACATTGGATCATTATTCGCTGGCTCTGGAAACGTGAATAAGTACGCCACGGTTACGCCAAGCCGTTCGGCCATCTGCTCCAGCTTGTCGAACGACGGTGCGTGCTTTCCCCGTTCGATCACGCTGTACATGTCCAGCGACATCCCGAGGAATTCCGAGAACTCTTCCTGTGTGGTTTTGCGCTGAAGGTGAGTTCGCTCATCTGATTTGGCCCACCGCGCTCATCAAAAATGGCCCACCTGGACAGACCGGAATAGGATTCGGAGATGGACAGGAGAGGCAAAGTGGAACTAGTTGAGGAGATCCGGCGCGGACATGCGGCGGGAGAGACGGTGCTGGGGCTGGCAAAGAAGCACGGGGTGCATCGGCGAATGGTGAGGCAAGCCATCGCGAGCGCGAATCCGCCGGATCGAAAGAGAGTCGAGCGAGAGCAGCCAAAGCTGGTTCCGGTGAAAGAGCAGACCGACCGGATGCTGGAGAGTGACCGGGAGGCGCCGCGGCACCCCCGCCAGAGTGTCTGGCACTACGAATTCGGCACTACGAACTCTCTACGAATTCTTCAAGAGCGAGATGAAGGTATGGAGGCCTTCAGTCGCTTTTGGCAGAGCATCTGCGTTGCGTTTTACCATTTCCTCTTGAGCTTGCGTAGGAGTTCTGGGAAGTTGACCTGGAGGAATTTGAAGTCGTACTGTTTGACCGCTACGACCCCGTCGATGATGGGTTCTGTGTCAGGTGTTGGGATGGCCGCTCGTCGTGGCAGGAATTCGCGCATGTCGATCCGTTCTCGTAAGGTTGAGATCTGTTCTTCTCGTGCGGCTATGGTGGCGTCCTTCACCTGCAATATTGCTTTCGCCAGGGTTATCTGTGATTGCAGATGAAGAATGTTAGCCTGAAGCTGGGACACCGCGACATCATGGTGACTTTCCGACACCATGACTTCAGGTCTGATGGGTAGTTGCAAGTAGACTTCGAGCGCCTCGCGGATGCGTTCTAATCCTTCGGCGGTGTCTTTCGGCGCGACGGAGAATAGCACTTGTGCCGCTTCCTCTTTCATCTCCACGTCCGCTTCGATCCCTAGGTCGCGCAGGAACTGGACGAAGTAAATCAGGTATTGTTCGCAAGCGCTCCTGATCGAAGCGGGAAAGCTGAAACGCCTGACAAGCGTTCTCCGATCTTCTTCCGCTGCCAGTTCGTCTTTAACCAACTTCCGCAGTCGTGATAGGTCCGCTCTGAGCGCAATGATCTCGCCGACCCTGCGGTTCAGCGAGGCCAACACTGAGACGCCGAACCCTTCGATGCAAGTGTTCGTATCGTACTGCCAGTATCGAAACTGGAGTTCGGGGTTGGCCGCTAAGACGACCTCAATCGCGGTTGCCAGGTTAGCGATACTGTACGGTCTGTCCCAGAACTCCAAGTCATATTCGATCCGGAATGCGCACGGTACGGTATCACTAGTGAGCGTGCCCTCCTCGTTCCACGGGCGGTTGAACTGGCAGTACGCGAATTCCCAGTCAAGCAAGTCTTTTTCTAAGTCAGGAAGTTCGATCTCTACGGAGTCGGTGCAGAGAAGATTTAATATCGAGAGCGACTCGATCCGCCGTAGGGCAGTTCCCCAATAGCGGGCGAGTGATCCATCCGGGCCGTTGGTACTAAAGCGAGAGTCAACCAAGCGCTCTCCCGCCACGGAAATACACTGCTCCCCGGCCCGTTCAGGATTGTCCTCTACCGTTAGCTCTCGCATCGCCTCACTATAACGCGCAACCACGTACCAGCGGCAATATACAGGTTAAGGACCAAGGATGGGTCGTTTGTTGAAGAGGTGTTCTCGTGGGCCGTTCCAGTCTCGTCGTCGCTGCAAGGGTTCGGAGGCCGTCGAGGGAGAACGGTGCCACCCCCGGGAGAACGGTGCCACCCCCGGGAGAACGGTGCCACCCCCGGGAGAACGGTGCCACCCCCGGGAGAACGGTGCCACCCCCGAGTATCCTAGAATTTCTGCTATCTCCAACGGAATGTGCAAGTTGCCGACCTCAGCTTCTCGAACGACCCGCTCACCCGCGCCATTCAGCCCCGAGGCCGTCGAGGGCCGTCGAGGGACAGGCTGGTGTGAGCCGACCCCACCCGCAAAATGAGGAGACGTTCCACCCCCCAACAAAGCTGAGAGGAGTACGCCCGGAAGTTTGCTGACGGGCGGAAATGCTGCGGAATTGAGGTCATTGGTCCCCGGATATACGTACCACGTCGCCCAGCGGGGACCAATTGCCAGGGGCGTCGTCCACCAAGCCCGGCGACCGACCCCAATCCTTTCGTGACGAACACCGCACCTGAAGACCGAAACTCCACCGGAAGCATGATTACATGCACGAGGTGCAGGTCGAGCCATGCCAGGGCCGCGAACTGCGGTGGGCTCTCATCAGTCTGTCCAGCAAAGCCCCGACACCTACCAGCCCCAGCACCGCGACGAATATGACCTCGTCACCGAAGCCGCCTACGCCAAATGGCGTCAGCACCGCATGTGGCTCGCTGAAACCGCCCAAATCGAAGTCGCCATCGCCCTCAACGAGTCCGAACTCCGTAAGGAACTTCCCGCCGCCGACCACGCCGCCCAACTCGCCAACCGCTGCATTCTGCGGGATCGCCTCCCGCAGACCCTCAAGGCAAACCAGCCAGTGTTTCCCGTGGTGGGCGATATTCTCGGGCTTGCCCAAAATGTGCTGCCGGTACCGACTGGCACACGTGCCCCTCGTTGCGCACGCCGAATGCGGCCTTCCAGTGGTAAGGGTCGAGACAAGCTTTCGTATTCCAAGCTTCGGCGGCGCAAGAGGGGTGCAGCCGAAGCGATGGGTATCAAGATGTTTCTGAATCCCGTTTCCTGGGGACACCGGGAAATGGCTATTCAATAAAACGGAAGGTGAACATCTTGCCGATCTGCGCTTGTGAGTTGCCGGATGAGCCGACCGCGCCAGGCGAAAGAAAGCCGTACTCACCGGCCCCCAGATTCGCGGGGAGCACCACGGTGAAGTTGCGCGGAGAAAGCTTCTTCCCCTCGAAAGGGACCATGTCCCGCATCGCGCCGCTCTGTTGGTTCATGATGCCGCCAGTAACCGTGCGGAATTCGCGATAGTCTTTATTGGGCCGCAGCCGGATGAGCTGATACTCAGTAATCGCCACGCCCTCGGCCGTCACGATCAGAAATTCCATCGGGCTCTTGATTGTATTTCGGCTGGCGGGCCCATTGAGATTTCCGTTTAGGTCTTTCTTCACGACACCAGCGGTCGCCAGGCTTTTCAACGTTCCGCCCGTCTTCCAGTTCACGACTTCAGGCAATACCTCGGTCCACGCGTCGTCCTTCTTGAAGTAAACTCCGATTTCCATCCTGGCGTCAGGTGAGGCTACTGGCGCGGAGGCGGCCGCAGGCGGGGCGACGGAGATGCCGGCGGCTTTAGCCGCCATCGCTGCGACCACTTTGTCGCTGACTCCCGCATTCTTCAGGGCGATCAATTCATCTACAGATGTGGAATACTTCCCCGGCTGCTGACTGACAAGACTTACAATCAGAGACTCCGACATGCCCCCTTTAACCATCTTGATGATTGCGTCGTTCGTCATCACTTCCTGCGACAACGCGAAGACCGCCAAATAGGCGAAAGTCAAAATCACTCGACTATGCATTAGAAACACCTCGACTTAGGATCGAACAAAAATTTGGACAATCAATGAGTTCCAAAACTAACAGAGTCGGGGGGACAGCGCAAGGCAGCTAGTTGTCATCAAACGTCATACACGGACGATTCAGTGAAGGACGACTTTAGCCAGGCCGTAGTCCTGATGCCGGACGGGAGGTGGGAACTAGTTGCAAAGTATTTGTGAGGATTTCGAACTTCGGAAATCGGCCCCTCGCGTTAATCAGTTGCTCGGGAATTTTGGTGGTGGTCGCACCGCCTTCGTTGATATCGGCGTACTCCGCCTGGAGTATCAAGGCCCTGATCCTTTCAGCAGTTGGCGAGGCCCGTCGGCAGCAGCGCCGGGCCGGCGGGGCAAGCTGGCTCCGGTCGAAAGGGCGGAGCGCGATCAACTGAAGAAGGCCGGGGTAGGGGGCGCAGCCCCCCTTTCTCATGAAGTGATACCCAGTTTCGCTGCTGTCCCCTAACTCCGCCGCCTTCTTCCCCTGCCCTAGTCGTTGATCTGTAAAGCCGAAGGCTTTTCTAAAAACGTTGTCACTCATCTGCCGACTCCATACGCACATCGCCGGCGGTCCCGTATCAATGGCAGCGAGCGGGTCAAGTTCTCGGTCCCGTCCACGCCCGCCCCCGAATCGCGATTCGCCCGGAACCCGGTAACGAAAATCGCGCGCCTCAATCCCGCCTGCCCTCAACCACTTACAGCCTCGCCCGGGTCGTCCGCTTGATCTTGTGGGCTAAAGTCAAATCGGATAAACCGACATGCCCTACCTTCCCCTCGCCCTCTATCACCTGCTCCCGGAACCCGCCATCTCCCAATACTCGCGCCCCCGCCGTGAGCATCCCGATGGCTCCTACGAAATCCACCTCGTCCGCGCCAGCGACCCCCTTTACATTCCCGGCGACATCGAGCTTTGGCCCATCTTCCACACCCGCATCCTCAACGCCATCGCCGACTTCCCCGATGCCCTCCAGGCCGCTCACGACGCCTACACCCAGGTCGTCCAGGAATACACCGGCCGCAAAAAAAACGCCCGAGTGTCTGGCACTCAGCTCTTGCTCGCGCCGGGTTGAGGTCTAACTCTTAGAAACCGTGCAAAGCGCCTGCCAAGCTAGGATTTACGGGCGTCTAGCCCGAAGTCCCGCTGTACTGCGTCGTACCAGGCGTCATCGCTTAAGGCATTCCAGTCCACCCACTGCTCGTCGGTCATCGACGCTCTCCAGCCGACGAACGGTGCAGCATTTGGACCGGGCATGTGACGCAATTGCCAAGTACCGCTTTCAATCACGTCTCGAATCGCGGTCGCCGATGCATCGGGAGATATCGGATTCGCCAGCGACGCGCGGAAAAGGCCGGAAAATCGGTCCACCTGAGGATAGATCGATTTCGGTCCCTTGCCGATATCCCGGGCCATGCGGGTGTCCTGAATCCCCGGCTCGATGAGAGCAACCCTGATGTTGAAGGGTTTCACTTCCCCGGCCAGAGCTTCACTAAACGCTTCCAGGGCGAACTTGGAAGCGCAGTAGGCACTCAATGGAGAGTGGGCAATTCGGCCGGAGATCGATGAGACGTTCACAATGCAGCCGGATCGGCGTTCACGCATCTGAGGAAGCACCGCTTTGATGCAGCGTACCGCGCCGAAGCAGTTTGTGTTCATCACGGCGATCATGGATGACATTGGCAATTCCTCCACCGATCCATGGATCTCGATACCGGCATTGTTCACCAATACGTCAATGGGTTCGGCAATGGCCTTGAAGCATGCGCTCACGGATTCATCGGAATCGACATCCAAGGGTAGGACCTTGATCCGCATTTTCTCGTTCGCGGCGGTCTCTTCAAGTTCCGGTGCCCGCTCCAGATTGCGCATCGTGGCGAGAACATGATGCCCTGCCCGGCCTAGCTCAAGCGCAGTTGCGAAGCCGATTCCCGAACTACAGCCCGTCACCAGAACATTTAACATAGGGCACATATTAGCAGGGAACGAAGCCAGCCTCTGAACTCTGAACCGCTTGCCGCTCGCGTTGATCGGGGGCATCGGTGATCGGGGGGCATCACGAAGATTTCTGAAAATCGTCACCTCCAGAACCAGGCCGGAGCGATTTCGTCGCCCGAATCGCGATTCGCCCGGAGACCCGGTAACGAAAATCGCGCGCCTCAATCCGGCCTGCCCTCAACCACTTATAGCCCCACCCGGGTCGTCCGCTTGATCTTGTGGGCTAAAGTCAAATCGGATAAACCGACATGCCCTACCTTCCCCTCGCCCTCTACCACCTGCTCCCGGAACCCGCCATCTCCCAATACTCGCGCCCCCGCCGCGAGCATCCCGATGGCTCCTACGAAATCCACCTCGTCCGCGCCAGCGATCCCCTCTACATCCCCGGCGACATCGAGCTTTGGCCCATCTTCCACACCCGCATTCTCCAGGCCATCGGCGACTTCCCCGACGCCCTCCAGGCCGCTCTCGAGGCCTACACCCAAGTCCGCCAGGAATACACCGGCCGCAAAAACCGCGACGTCCCCCGCACCTACTAACTCCACGCCAAAGCCGCTACAGCCAACACGGTAACAGCAATTTTCAGAATTCTTATCCCATCCGAATCAGCGACTTAACGCTCTCAAGCCCGCCGGAACTTTTTCCTCCGCCGGTAAACTCAAAGTGCAAGGTCCCGGCACGGGCCGCAGCACCACCGCCAGGCGTCGACCCGCGCGCACTTCCATCAAGGAGCCCCCCTATGTCCTCCCAACGCCGCATCGACGCCAACCGCCGCAACGCCCTCAAATCCACCGGACCCCGCACCCCGAACGGCAAAGCCCACTCCGCCCTCAATGCCACCAAACACGGCCTCGCCGGCCAAACCCTTCCCCCCAACCTCATCAACCCCCTCCCCAAAGGCTGCTTCCTCCAATCCGAAGACGAACCCCAGTTCCGCATCCTTCTCGCCGAATACGTCGACACCTACCAGCCCCAGCACCGCGACGAGTATGACCTCGTCACCGAGGCCGCCTACGCCAAATGGCGGCAGCAGCGCCTTTGGCTCGCCGAAACCGCCCAAATCGAGGTCGCCATGGCCCTGAACGAATCTCAGCTCCAGAAAGAACTTCCCACCGCCGACCCCGCCGCCCACCTCGCCAACGGCATCGCCCGTTCGGAAAACCTCCTCCGCCTCTACCTCCGCTACGGCGCCCAACTCCACCGCCAATACCTCCGCTGTCTCAAAGAGTTACGCGACCTCCAAGCCTCCCGGCTCCCGCCCCAGGACGCCCTTCCCGCGGATCTCCCGGACCCTTCACCGAACGAACCCATCGCCCCCGACCCGCCCGCGCCAAACGAAGCCAACTCCACCCCCAAATCCGACGCCCAAATCTTCGAAGAATACCGGGACCGCCTCCTCCAACGCTCCCAAAACCCCGATCACCGCTCCTGAACCTCGACCTCTTCGTCTTTGACAACTGAATGTGAGTAGAAACGGTAAGCCATCCGCCGGAGTGTGTCTTTTCGCAAGTCTCGGCCCCGTGTCAGTGCAAATAGGATCGAGCGGCCGATGACTGCCCGCGCCGATGAGCGTCGGAACGGGGTTGGGTCGTGAGGAGTTGGAGGAGGCTTAAGCGCATCGCATCGTTTCTCGCCCTTCCCAGGTGATCCGTACATCCTTTCGGGCTGCATCCCGAAGGTCTTAGCGGGCACTGTCCTCGATCTGCGCCGTGGCTGCTATCTGTTCTGCGAGATACTCGACCTCGTAGCCATCATCTCGTCTGGATCGGCGAGGCGCAGTCTGTCGAGGCCCGCTTGCGAGGCGGGTCCGTCACGGTCCGCGCCTTCCTTCTAGAGCGCTACGGCGTCATGACTGGCGAGAGCGAGCGCGGCGACCGCAACGACCTGAAGCGATTCCGCCTGTGGCTCGGCGATGCGCGCTGGCGGATTGGGAAGGTCCGTACCGAGGAGAAGCGCTCGTGGCGGTGGCGATGCGTTCAGGCAATGCGCGCCGAGGTGCCGGTCAGGGTGATGGGATCGCGTCGTGGTGTTGCTTGGCGGTTGCGTCTGAGTAAGAACAATAGACTGGTGACTCCCGTTGGTCTTCCAAGAAGTGCTGAGCACTGAGCGACGAAACTTGTATCCCTCGGCCCGCGATCATGCAGCGGCTTAACATCAGAACTATGCCTCTATCGTCTGATCCGTTGGTCCTCTTGAACAACTTCCTCGTAAGTTTCTTCGTCTTTCGGCACATTCTCTCTGAGCGATTGAAAATTGGCAAGAATGGATGGCGAAACGCCGAGGTCGTATTCCTTTGCACGGTGGCGGCAAGCTTCATTGGGACTGCGAGTGGGCTTCGGATTGAGACCGCGAGAGCGCGTCTCCCGCGAGAAGAAGCGATTGCTCGGACCATGAGCAGAGCGCTGATAAACTTCACTTCTGGATCGCCGGATGAACTGGTCAGCTCATTTTGCCGCCCATTCATTCCAAATAGCGAGAAGCCGCTAATCAAATTGCCGAATCCAATGGAACAGGCTGACAGGGAGAGGGTTTGTGGATGGCTTGTTGGCATCGCGTTGTCCCATCCAGAGCCTGAGCACGTAGAGCCTGCCAAACTCCCGCCGTCACCACCAGCCCGAATGGAAGTAATGGCCACCCTGATATCCGTATATCACCTGAAACTGAGCGAATACGCGAGAAAGTTCGAAGAAGTTGAGGCGTTACGAAACGATTCCGAGCGATCAACATTCGAGGGCTTGTTTGCTGAGTACAGCCCCTGGTTGGCTTCGATAGCTCTTGGCTTAAGACTGGCCAAGGTATTCGGCGAGAAAAAACTTGAAGAGGATGCGGCGGCGGCAACTGCACCAATTCTCAATTCGTGATGCGCAGCGTAGCGACGCAGCTGAAAGAAGCTGCGACAATCGTTCAAGATTGAGCAAAGATTCCAACGACAAACCAACCGCCGGTATGGATCGCGGATTGAAAGTTGAGCGCTTTATTGGCGACTTCAGTTCGCAATTCTTCATGAAGGACTTTGTGTATATCGACGTGAAGTTCAGGTCTGGATCTCAGGTCAAGTCACATAACGCAGACCTGCTCTTCGTTCTCGGTGATGAGTGCATTGTTGTAAGCATCAAGGGAACAGACGGCGAACCGAAGTCGCAAGAGAGACTGAAGCTGTGGCTCAAGAAGAAATGCTGGGATGGAAGTCAAGCTACGAAAGTCGGCATTCAGCGGCTGAACATTCCAATCAGCGCTGAAAATCTGTGGGGTGAACGTCGAGACTTCCCTGCGGGCAGTCTGAAGGCTCGGTGCGGAATATGTGTTCTGGAGTGTTCCCAGGAACCATTGAAGGAAATTGATTTCGAAATCACCCAGCCAGCCTCGCTCTTACCAATACACGTCGTGTCCGCCAATGATCTTTTGAACACAACCCGCTGGCTTGGGTCCATTTGGGACGTCTTCCAATACTTCGATAAGCGGGCCGTCATCCGTAGCAGCTTCACCGGAATAAATGGTGAGCGGTTTCCGCTAGCACACTACATACTCAAGGCTCATGACTTCACCAATTTTGCGGGTGTCGACAAAGCTGAGTTGGGAGCACGATTTCAACTACACATGCTCGATAACCTCGAGCGATACGCCGACAGAGACCGATTGGCCCACTACGTAAACTCCATCGTTCATGAGTTGCATACGCGCCATCTAGAAATGGAATCGTTTGTGCCGCCGGAGTTCGCAAAGGAGATCGAGCCCTCGGACGGCAGAAAGGCCTACCTGAAAATGGCTGCCATGCTGAACGGCCTTCCGAGTTCAAACAAGGCAAACATCGGACGACGCCTTGACGAAATCCTGGCTGGCCTCAAAGGGACCGGACAATGCGGTTGTCACGCTCACAAGCGCCTGTACGAGGACACCGTTTTCGTTTTCTGTTGCTTCTCCAAAATGTCACGGACGGAACGCATCAGGAATATGGATACGTTGGTGAAGGCCGCAATGCTGAGGTATTCCGTCAACGAGGCGCTGGGAATCGCGATTGACGCGGACAATCAGGAAAGTGGCTATGACCTGCGGTGGGTGCGCGGCAAACCTACCCCAGCCCCGGACCTTCTGAGGATCGCCGAAGACATCTTCGGACCCACAATCGAAACGTCCATTGCCAATCCATTCGGCGAGGCCCGGCCATTTACCCACCCGAGAGGCGCTGATTTTCGCGAAAAAGAACCTGTATAAGACCTGTATGAATGCGAAACGGGCGACTCAGCGCTCTGCCGAACCGCCCGTAAACTACTAAAAATCTGGAGCCACCCGCCAGGATCGAACTGGCGACCTGCTGATTACGAAGAAGCGAAACACGTAGAATCAACAACTTAGCAGGGATGCGATGTCTTGTGACGTTTTGCGATAAGTCGCTATTTGTCAATTGGTTAGCCCATGAAACGTAGCAAGCCATCAACGCCGGTAGATGCACAGGGTGGGCATAGTATTGGGCATAGTTTCTATTGAGGCGCGACTACAGTTTCTCACCTGAATTCAGGCGGTTGCCGACGTCGGCGGGCGCAGGATCGCGGAGGGTGGCGCGCATCAAGTTGGCATAGTTTGCACTCCACCGGTGGCGGACCGTCAGTTATGAATGCTCTGCTTGCGGGCGGCGCGTCATTCCGGCGGATCACACCGACGCTTCGCTCCTCTGCTTCGGACCAATACGCAGGACCCTCGCAGGAGGAGAGCAGCGCGGACGCTATGGCGCAACAACATAGATCTAGAGCGAGGCCTCCGGCGCCAGTCGCTTGCGGACTTCGGCCCGGCGAAGAGACATCGGGTTTACCTCGGCAGGTAAGATAAAGGATGGCGAATCGCGCCAGCTTTCCTCTGAGCGATGCAGCCAAGGCTTCAGTCTCCTCCTGACGCCTGAAGAGAGGGGAAATGAGCCACACCGGCAGTTGGGTATGGGATGTCCGCTGTGCGGCGCCAGTTTACTGGTCGGCGGAAATGTGCCGGATTCATGGTCGGGATGCCGCCGCCGGCCCACCTTCCATCGAAGAATATCGCGCGCTCCATCGACCCGAAGATTGGTTAGGCTGGATCACCGCACTTCAGAAGTGTATACAAGACAGGGCGGATGTCGATTGCTACTGCCGGTTGGCGCTGTCAGGCGGATTGGTAAAGCACATCCGAATCACCGGCCATCCCATCGTAGGCGTTGCGGACGAAGTAACCGAGATCATCGGGTCTACCACGGAAGTGAGGGCGGAAGGCCAAGGGGATCTCGCAAATCAAACGTCGGGGGATTTCGTAGGGCCAGTAATTCGGCCAGTAATCGACTTGGTGCCCGCACTCGCCTGGTCCGCGCGGCGAGACGGTTCGCTCGAATACTGCAACCGCGTCTGGCTGGACTATACTGGCCTTTCTGCTGAGGAGGCGATGAATTGGGGCTGGACTGAGGCAATTCATCCGGACGATCTGGATAGGCTAACAGTCTACTGGCAATCCGTTCTGGCCGCTGGCGAACCGGGAGAGATAGAGGCGCGCTTGCGCCGGTTTGACGGAGACTATCGCTGGTTTCTGTTTCGAACCAGGCCGCAGCGGGATGACTCGGGAGCGGTCATCAAGTGGTACGGAACAAATATCGACATTGAGGATCGCAGGCGCGCAGAGGAGGCCCTTCGCCATAGTGAACGTGAACTCCACCTCCTTGTCGACAGCGTTCCCGGTATGATCGCGACTGCCAATTCCAATGGGCAGCATGACTACGCGAACAAACGCGCCCTGGACTATACCGGCACGACCGTGGATGACTCCTGGGATCTGGGATTCATTGGCACGATTCATCCCGAAGAGCAAGAGTTGGTGAAGAACGAGTGGATTCGTTGCGCGACACTCGGAGTGCCCATGGACATTTGTCATCGTTGGAGGCGCTTCGATGGTGTGTATCGGTGGTTCCATGTTCGAGTGGATCCATTGATGGACGACCAAGGCAAGATTCTCCGATGGTATGGACTGCTTACCGACATCGAAGATCAAAGACAAGCCGAGGACGCTCTCCTTAAGAGCCAGTCCCGACTCGCGCGCATGTCACAAATCATGACGGTTGCCGAGCTATCCGCCTCGATTGCGCATGAGATCAATCAGCCTTTGGCCGCTGTTTTGGCGAACGGTCACGCCTGCCGGACGTGGCTATCCGCTGATCCGCCTAATCTGGACAGGGCCCGAGCAACCGCGGAGAATATGATCCGCGATACAAATTCAGCATCCGAAGTCGTGCGAAGAATGCGGGCGCTCTTCAAACAGGCTCCGCCCGCCATGGCTCTTTCCGATATGAACGACATGATCGGTGAAGTGCTAAAGTTGATCGGAAACGAGATTCGCGACGCTCGCATCACAGTTGAAACGGATCTCGCCGTCGATTTGCCTAGCATCGTGGTGGATCGAGTGCAGATACAGCAGATGCTGATCAACCTTGCGCGCAATGCGATAGAGGCTATGGAGGCGGTGACGGATCGCTCCAAGGCGCTCTTGCTCGTTTCCCGACGCGAGGGTGTCGAGATCCTGATTCAGGTTCGTGATAGCGGCTGCGGCATCACGGATCCCACGTCCATCTTCGATGCCTTCTTCACGACTAGTGAAAAGGGCATGGGAATGGGCTTGGCGATTTGCCGCTCGATCATTGAGGTTCATGGCGGGCGTCTTTGGGCAACACCGAACGAGGGCGCCGGAACAACTTTCCACTTCACTCTTCCTTTTTGTGCGGACGTATTGGCATGAAGCAGACGGGTGAACTGGTCTATGTTGTGGATGATGATCCGCGGGTTCGCGAGGCACTTTCAGAGCTCCTCGCCTCGCTCAAAATCGAACACGTCACCTTCGGTTCGGCTGCGGAATATCTTGCCTATGTCAGGACGGACACGTCCTCCTGTCTGGTACTAGACGTTCAGATGCCGGAGATAAGCGGGCTCGATCTGCAACGGCAACTTACGGGTGAATCACCCCCCCCGATCATCTTCATCAGCGGACACGGCGACATCCCATCGACTGTGCGCGCGATGAAAGCAGGAGCTACCGAATTCCTGACAAAGCCCATAGATCCAGAAGCGCTCGTCGCAGCGATCAGAGCGGCATTTACGAAAGACCTGGACCAGCGGCAGAAGACGGCCGGCATGATCCTCCTCCGGGGGCGGTTCGCTTCACTCACACCGCGCGAGCGGGAGGTACTCCCTCTCATCGCCGGAGGAATGTTGAACAAACAAGCGGCCGCCGTTCTCGGCATTACAGAAGTCACGCTACAGGTTCACCGAGGCCAGATCATGAGGAAGATGGAAGCCGAATCCTTCGCGGACCTGGTTAGGATGGCGGGGCGGCTCGGCATTCCCGAGCCGGACGGACACTATAGAAATCTATAATAGGCACGCGGCTCCTGGCGGCGTAACATGAGTGGTTGCCCGCATCGCATTCGAACTAATGGATCTACACCGCTTTCTGATCGCCGTCGTGGATGACGACCCTCGCGTCCTGGAGTCGTTTGCAGAACTTCTCGCCTCCGGCGGCTACAGTGTGCTCCTCTTCCCGTCTGCTGAGGCATTTCTTGATTCAAAAGTGTCACGGCCGGTAGACTGCCTGATCTCAGATATCGGAATGCCGGCGATGAACGGCTGGGAACTGCTGCGGATCGTGCGAGCGAAATACCCTGATCTTCCCGTTATCGTTATCACAGCCCGCGACGAAGTACACACCCGGGCCTCGCTTGATGAGAAAGGAGCCCGGCTCCTCTTCCGAAAGCCATTTGATGGCTCGGAACTTCTGGCGGCCCTCGAAACAATCCTAGGGCCTGGGCCAGCACGGATTCAGAAGTAGCTGGACTTAGCCGAATCCATAGCCGGCCCCGGTCAACACTTCACAGGCCGAGTTCGCTCAACCCTAAATGCTCATCCGGGCGGCGGCCGATCGGCCAGTGAAATAGACGTTCCGACTCCTGAATTGGCAGGTCATTGATACTCGCGTAGCGGCGTTTCATCAGTCCGGTTTCGGCGAACTCCCAATTCTCGTTGCCATAGGCTCGCCGCCATTGTCCCGATGTGTCGCAGGACTCGTAAGCAAAGCGCACCGCGATCTTGTCTTCATGAAAGGCCCATAGCTCTTTGATCAGACGATACTCCAGCTCACTCGCCCATTTCCGAGTGAGGAACGCAATGATCTCCTCCCGGCCTACTAAGAACTCGGCGCGATTGCGCCAATGGCTATCAACCGAGTAGGCAAGGGCGACTTGCTGTGGGTTTCGGGAATTCCAGCCGTCCTCTGCCTTGCGCACCTTAAGGATCGCGGTCTCCCGCGTGAAGGGCGGGGCCAAGCTAGCGCTTGCCGTTTGAATCATTTGTTTGCTCCAGAAGTTGGTGACTTGGTCTGACGGCCCGCCACCGAGTAGACGTAGACGCGCGAGCGGAGTGCCGGCAATGGATCGTCCGACAATTCGATTCCGTCGACGAGCCGTGTCGGATCGAAGGCAAGTTTCCCCTCAGCCCCGACGGTGTCCGCCACAATGGAGGTGATCGCGATGATGCCCAATTCGATCTTCCTGCGATCATCCGGCCAAACGACCGATCCATCGTTGGTCTGGTCCCCTGGTTCGGCGAGCTGCAACAGTAAGCGAAATCTTGCGGGTGCCTCGGCGAGCCGAGGTCGGAGCTCTTCGCTGAGGAAACTTGGCGGTTTTCCCTTTGCCACTAGATCGTCCAGATAC
>JALHNI010000034.1:0-8256 GCA_022843605.1 Bryobacter sp. | reverse complement strand
AACGATCTGGTAGCGCCCCGCCTGTTTGTGCCCTTTGGCGTTGACAAAGATGAAGGCGTTGTTGCTGTAGAACGACTCCGTTAGAAAGCTAACCGGCACGGGTCTAGGGTCCTGCACGAATTTCAGCGCCTTGGGGTGCTCCGCTAGGAAGGCTTCAATGGGCCAGGGATGCGGCTTCGAGGAATCCGTCGCCGCAATTGCCTTCTGAAGCGCGAGAAACTCTTCGCCTGTGCCGACGATAAAGCCATTGTGTGAAATCGCCATGATGTCGGTGCCTCTGCCGCTTCCGATGCGAATCGCCATCCCGCGCGGGGCGGCATCCGGAGAAGTATCGGATACAGCGATATCCGGCGCACCATCGGAAAAGCGAATGGTCACTGGAATACTTTCGCCGCCAAAATGAGCGGCTCGCGAAATGGCTGCCGCGCTGGGTGAGGCTCGGAACGTTCCCTCGCATACGATGCCCTTGGCATGGACGAAACGCTGGTGTGCCTTGCCGCTTATGCCCTGGCTCATCACTTCCGCAATTTGTTGGCTAAGGTCGGGCGACGACTGGGCTGGTAGCCCGGCCTGAGTCAATAGCATCAGTAGCCAGACGAGAGAGCAAGTGGGGCGATTCGTTGGTGTGAATATCATCGAGCGTCTCCTTCGACGGTTTCTGCCAGGAACCAAGCCCGGCGCTCCGCCTGATCGATCCAGGCCTCAATCAAGCTGGCTGTTGCTACGTCATTATTGTGATCGCACACTCCATGAGTCGCGCGTAAGAAGCGGGTCAGATGCCGGTTGTCCGAACAAAGTTCCTCGAGCATCTCCTTCGGAGCCATCAGTTCCCGATCGTTATCCTGCAGACGCTGGTGACGGCTTATATCGCTGATCGAGCGAAGCGTGGTTCCGCCAAGTTTTCGCGCACGCTCCGCGATCTCGTCGGTGATGCCGAAAAGCTGGGTGGCGTGCTCGTCGAGCAGGAGATGGTAATCGCGAAAGTGGCGTCCGCTCATGTGCCAGTGAAAGCTCTTGGTCTTGAGATAGAGTGCGAAGGTATCCGCCAGCAGGCTTCGCAGTTCGGCCTCAATTTCGCGAACTGCAGCTCGGTCGAGATCCGATCCCGTCTTCAAGAGCCTCGCGGCGCCTTGCTCTACTACACCGGTCAATGTCATGTTGTGTTCTCCTTTTTGCCTTCTAATTGCTTTGCCCAATCTTGGCGCGTCCGCTTGCGGTGACGGCTACACCGCTGGGACCGCCGCACAGATGTTGGGTCGTCGCGACGTTCGCCTTGCGGGTGAGTGCGCGATCCGTGGCCGAATAGCCGAGGGTCATTGCGACTACGAGGAGCGCTCCCGGCAAGACGGGCGGACTGGGGACGGGTATGTCGAAGTATCGGCATCCCGCACCGATCAAAAAAGCGACAATCGCACCGACTGCAATCTTCAAAGCTGGGACACTTTGCCCTGTGAGATGAAGGACAGCAATTCTTCATTCACGCGGTCTTTCAGCGTCGAACACATTCCATGAGGAGCGCCTGAGTATACTTTCAGCGTCGCGTCCTTGACGATCTTGGACGAGAGAAGGGCCGAGGCGCCAATCGGTACGATCTGGTCGTCATCGCCGTGAAGGATCAGGGTTGGTATGTCAAACCTCTTGAGATCCTCGGTGAGATCGGTTTCGGAGAACGCTTTTATGCAGTCGAAGGCGGCCTTGTGACCGACCAACATCCCCTGTAGCCAGAACGAATCCCGCAACCCCTGCGATACCCGAGATCCTGCGCGATTGCCGCCATAAAAAGGAATGCTGAGCTCTATGAAAAACTGCGAGCGATCGGTCAGTACGCCGGCGCGAATCTGGTCGAAGGCCGCGATCGGCAAACCGCCGGAATTGGAGGCCGTCTTTAGCATCAGTGGTGGGATAGCGCCGATCAGCACCGCCTGGGAGACGCGTTTCGTGCCGTGACGGCCAATATAGCGAGTCACTTCCCCGCCGCCTGTCGAGTGGCCGACGTGGATCGCATCTCGCAGGTCAAGCGCTGCGACCAATTCGGCGAGGTCGTCGGCATAGGTATCCATGTCATTGCCTTCCCAGGGTTGGCTCGATCGCCCGTGACCCCTGCGATCGTGGGCGATGCAGCGGAACCCGCGCGACGCGAGGAAGATCATCTGGTCTTCCCACGCATCAGCGCTAAGCGGCCAGCCGTGACTGAAGACAATGGGTTGCCCTTTGCCCCAATCTTTGAAATAGATCTGTGTCCCATCTTTGGTCGTAATTGTCGGCATAAGCTAAACTCCTGCGTAGACCAGTCCGGTAAACATCGCCGGAGTAATCAGAAACTGTCCCCACTTCGCATCGAAGGCCTCGGTCGGTTTGCCGGTAATCACTTCGTCCAAAGACCGGCCCTCTTTCTTTAAGGCAGCCACGCGTTCTCGGATCGACACGAGCATGTCGCGAAACTCGGCGACATCGGATTTGCCCCCCACGGAGCCGTGCCCCGGGATGAAGATCGTCTTGTTTGTCGCCGCCGCCACATTGGCCTCAGCGGCCCGAATCGTTCCATCAATGCTGCCCCCGGTCGAGTAGTCGATAAAGGGATAGACCCCGTTCCACCATGTATCGCCAACATGGACCACATCGGTATCCGTGAAGTTCACCGAGATATCACTTTCGGTGTGCGCTGGCAGGTAGTACTTGAGTAGGAGGCGCGTGTCGTTGACACGCATTTCATGCTTGGCGGCAAATACCTTGACGGGCAGCGCGCCAGCGGGCGCAGCCGGAAACGTGTACGCCCAACCTTCCACACGAGTGGCAACAGCGAGGTGCTTGCGCGTGTTTGCGTGCGCCGTAATGGCCGCGCCGGACGAGTGCAGCCATGCATTGCCGTCCGTGTGGTCGGTGTGCCAGTGGGTGTTGATCAAATGCTTGATGGGATCGGAATTGATGGACAACAGGGCGCTCGAAATTGCTGGCCGGGAGACCGCAAATCCGGCATCGACCATGAGCTTGCCATCCCGCCCGGTTAGGACGGCAATATTGCCCCCCGAGCCTTCGAGGACGCTAATGTTGCGCCGAATCGGGTAGATTCTGATCTTGGCCTTTCTTGTGGCGTTGACCATCGTTGGAACGATTCCACTCTCCTCCGCGAAGAGCGAGCGTCGCGTGAGTAGCGTTCCGGCCGAAAGGCCAGCCATCGCGAAAAGGCGGCGCGAGATGCCGTTCGATTCTGCGTTCCTCATAGTAGATCTCCTTTATGAATTTGAGTGCTAGCTTCAATGTGGAACGTTGGCGCTGATCGCTTTCGGAATCACGAAGGTGACGACACCCTTGTCGAGAATCTGGTGGTTCGCATTCGCGAGTTCGATCAGGATCTTGTGCGGCCCAGGCGGAAAGCCGTTCAGTATGAGCGGTTCGCCGCTTGCGTCGGCCCAATGCCATGGCGCATCATCCACCGTCACGTGAATGTGCCCAATCCGCGGTGAAACATCGAGAGCCGCTGTGCCAAAAACGGCCACAATTCGCAAATGTTCGGCGCGATATTGAATAACGACCCGTCCCCGAGCGAGCGGCTCTGCAAGCGGAGGATCGATCACAATCTTCGGTTCGGGCTCGTTGGTGATCGGCACGACCGGGGCCGGTCCACGAATTTCCTTTGCGGTTTGGGCCATGATTGTGAGCGAGAGCAGTGCGGCTAGCACACCTATCAGGCTTATGAACACGCGGCGCATGATGGTTCTCCTAAGTGCGACTCTTCTTGAGTTCCAGTTCGAGTTCTTCCAAGCGGCGCTCGAATGGGGTTAGCGTTTCCTGGATCTGTTCGGCGGTGAAACGTGGCGTAATGTGCTGCGGACAGTTCCAATCGAACGCATCAACTTTGATCACATACGCCCGCTCGATCACCGCCTTGTACCCCGGCTCGCGAAGCCGTTCCATCCACTCTTTCGCCCGCTCGCCTTCGAAGACTTCCGCACGGCCTAGAATCTTGAGACGCAGTTGTCGCGGATAGTCGACCATAATCAGAGCAACGCGGTTGTTGGCGCCGATGTTTCCCGTGCTGATAAATTGTTTGTTTCCCCGGAAGTCGGCGAAGGCAATCGTCTGAACGTCAATCACCTTGAGAAACCCTTTGGGGCCGCCGCGATGCTGGATGTACGGCCAACCAGTCGCCCCCAACGTCGAAATGTAGAAGCTATCCCGCTCGGCGATGAACTCGGATTCCCCAGGCCGCAGCTTGTCACGCGAGGCGCTGCCTCCCTCCATGCGCGCGTATTGCCGTCGGCTGCCATACTTCTCTTGCAGCGCCTTGACAAGGGGCGTGAAGACCAGCGATCCAAAGTTGTGAGCCATGGATGTCCCCTAGACCTGCGCGGCGCCGCCGTCGACAAAAAGCTCGATGCCGGCGATGTAGCTCGAATCGCTGGAGGCTAGGAATACCGCTGCCTTGGCGATCTCATCTGGTTGCCCCACCCGCCCGAGCGGCACAGAGGCCGCGAGTTGCGAATAGAGTTCTTTGCGATCTCCTTCGGTCTGCGCAAGCCCGTCGACTCCCGGTGTCTCAATGGGACCTGGACTGATGACGTTGACGCGGATCTTGCGGTCCTTAAGGTCATTGGTCCACACCCGCGCAAATGAGCGTACCGCAGCCTTGGTCGCCGAGTAGACGCTGAAGGCCGGGGTTCCCTTGATCGAAACGATCGAAGAGTTCAAGATGATTGAGCCGCCGTCTGGGATCAGCGGAAGCGCCTTCTGTACCGTGAACAGCACACCCTTCACGTTGGTGTTGAACGTCTGGTCATACTGCTCTTCGGTAATGGAACCTAGCGGAGCGAAAGAGCCTCCTCCGGCATTCGCGAACAACACATCCAAGCGGCCTTTCTGGTTCTTGACCTGCGCAAAGAGGGTGTCGAGATCCGCGAGGTTGGATGCGTCGGCACGCACGGCCATCGCTCGTTCTCCGATCCGTGCGACCGCTTTGTCTAATTCCGCCTGACGCCGGCCGGTGATAAACACAAACGCGCCCTCCTGTACGAAGCGCTGCGCCGTTGCCAAGCCGATCCCAGAACTGCCGCCAGTGACCAGTGCGATCTTGCCTTCCAATTTTCCTGCCATGGCCGAGCCTTATTTCCACGTCTGCTTCAGCAGGAATTTCTCGATGCGGGATCCGATCTCTTCACCGTGCGTTTCTAGCGCGAAGTGGCCGGTGTCGAGCAAATGCGTTTCGATGTTCTTCAGATCGCGCGGGTATGGCGCGGCGCCTTCCGACGGGAAAATGAAATCGTTCTTTCCCCAGACGATCAGGGTTGGCGGTTGGTACTTCCGGAAGAACGCCTGGAACTCCGGGTAGAGCGGCACGTTGGTCCCATAGGAAAGCATCAAATCCATCTGGATGTCCAGGTTCCCGGGGCGGTCCAGGCCAACTTGGTCCACAACCCACGTTGTCGGGTCCAGCAGCGAGGTGTCCGGCACTCCCGTTTCGTACTGCCACCGGGTCGACTTGGCCTCGCTGAGGAAGTTCAACGCGGCGCGATTCTCGCGAGTCGGATCCGCCCAATACTTCTTGATGGGATTCCAGAATTCCCGGAGCCCTTCCTCGTAGGCATTCCCATTCTGGACAATCAGGCCCTGGATCCGCTCGGGATGCAGTAACGCGAGGCGGTAGCCAATCGGCGCGCCATAGTCCATCACGTACATCGAGTACTTGGTAAGCCCGAGCGACTCGACAAAACCATCGACGACATTCGCGAGGTTTTCAAAGGAGTACTCGAAGCTCTTGTGATCCGGCATGCTGCTCTGGCCGTAGCCCGGATAGTCCGGAGCCACCACGCGAAAGGATCCGGCCAGGCGCGGGATCAGGTTTCGAAACATGTTTGAGGACGTTGGGAAACCATGCAAGAGCAAGATCACCGGCGCCGAAGCGGGGCCAGCTTCACGATAGAAGATCTCCTGGTTACTCACGCGAATGGTCTTGTGGTGTACGGGATACTGCGTTTGTGTTGGTGTCTCAACGGCGGTCATGGTGTGTCTCCTTGGCTTTCCTTCCACGAGCGAAAGGTTATGAATCCACGTTAGAGTCAATCGGGTGCTCGGAGCTTCCGCAAAAGTGCGATTCTTCCGAGAACATGCGGAGACTTCACTTCTTGCCCGCTGAGCGATCGGTAGACCGCTGAGCCGAGCGTTTCAGTTCCATGATTGCTGGCCTATAGAAACATGTAATGGCTTCCGGCCAGCGCCCCTGCTAGTCTGAACCCAGTGGAAGTATCGCCCAAGGAGAACCTGTTGGATGCGATCAGGGCCAGGAAAAACAAGTGCCAGAGGAGGCTGCAAGTGGAAGTCCGATCAACAACAGATGTCAGCCCTAGTCTAACGGCGCGCCACATTGACCAGGTAAGCGGTCCCGTCGCCAAATCTGCATCGCCTCTTCTGGCTATCGCAATGGGACCGACACGGATTGCTCTATCAAGTCTTCCACTTGATTGGAGATGTCTTCTTATCGAGAAGCATTTCACTTCTCAGGGGGATCGTACGTCAGCGTCGAGTGACAGGCATGTTATCTCGATGTTCGTTGGCGTGCCCTCGCGTTTTGAGTACCGCACAGTCTCTGGCCATTTTCTGGCGCGAGAGAACCGTCCGGGGACGATCATGATCACACCTTGCGGCCCGGCGCCGGACATCCGCTTACACACGCCATCAGAACTCGTTCACTGCGCCATTGAAGACGAGTTCACCCGTGGTGTGATGGATGAATTGGATGGTAAGCATGCGCCCTGCCCAGTGTTTCGTGCCAATGTACAGGATAAGTCGATCCAACGCATGCTCGCCATGTTGATTGAAGAGCTTGAGACGGAGAGGCCTTTGGGCAGACTGTACGTCGATTCCCTTGCGCACGCCCTCGCCACCCGGTACCTGTTGCTCGATTGTGAACCAGCTGTGCGGCCGGAGACGAGGGCTTCGGGTCTGCTCCCGCGTTTAGTCAGCCGAGTACGGGAGAAGATTGAGGCGAATCTGGACACAGACTTGAGTTTGGACAACTTGGCGCAGGAGACCGGGTACAGCCGGGCGCATTTCCTCCGAATGTTCCGAGTAGCTACGGGCTTGACGCCTCATCAGTATGTCGTCGGCCTGCGACTCAGCCGCGCTCAAGAATTTCTCAAGCAAAAGGGAACAAGCATAGTCGACGTCGCTGCATCTTGCGGTTTTGCGAGCCAGTCGCACATGACAAGCGTGTTTCGGCAGCGCCTTGAAATGACCCCTGGCGAATTCCGCCGAAATGCCTCAGGAGCTCTGGGGTGAGGTTGCGCCAGACGGTCACGGTCATTCCTTCCCAGAATTGCTGCATTACGTCCGGCGGGTGTCAGCTACGCGAGAGTCGAAACGAAATAGGCATGGCCGCAACAATGCGACGCGAGCGCCAGATCGGCGACTTTCGTGAATGGAGCGAGGCGACGGGACTCCGTGTTCGAGGTGCTCCTCCAGCACCTCAAAATGAACAAATAGTGCCGATTGACCAACGCTAACCGGACGTTGACTGATCGGGCCGTAGAGCAGCTCCGCGTGAATTCATAGGCTCAACCCGCGTTGCGGGACGACGCGGAGCCGTTGCCGCCCTCACTTCCGGGCGGTTTGCGATCCTGGCAGAGCCCGCCCTTGGGCAAAGAAGCCAGCCATGCCGCGAGGGCGTCGGGATCGTAGCGCACCAGTGAGCCGACCTTGAGGTATTCCGGGCCACGCTTTTCCAGACGCCAGCGCCGCAGGCAGGCGAGGCTGACGCGCAGCCGTTTCGATACGTCCATTTCCGTCATTAGATTGGCGTTCATCGCAGATCTCCTACTCCTGAATGATAGCCACGCCTACGCATGCAGCGTAAGCGGTATCTCCAGTGTGCACCTGTTCGCCTTGGATGTCAATCCTCCTCTGTATTCCGGGCGTGTCACTCCTCTGCGCCGATCCTGGCCGGGGACCGCTGCGCTCGACGGCCGATGGCCTCTGGCCGCGCCACGGCGGGCCGGCGAGCCTCGGCTTCAGCTAAGCGGCCCTTCGTGTGTCGTGCGCGGTGTAACCGACTCCGGCAGCCTCCGCATTCCTCGGGATGTGATCAAACATTCACTTCGGAACCACGCGGAGGACCTTTGCACGGAGCAGCTTGGCTTCCGCACAGTCGGCGACGCCATCGAATCCGGACGCAGGGAAATCAATGCCCTAAATGTGACGGGACTCGACCGCGAGCTGGCTCGCAAGATGAGCCCAACTTCGGCGGAATGGGGATCAATTCAGGCG
>JALHNI010000033.1 GCA_022843605.1 Bryobacter sp. | reverse complement strand
TTGTAAGCCGCCTCCTGTTGCCGCAGCAGCGTCAGCAGTTGCCGCCGCTCTTGCCCTGCCGCAAAGGCCTCCAGCGGGCGCGCTCCGGTCTGCTGCGTCATCTCGCGCAGATACTTCCGTCCCGCCTCCGTCTCCATGTGGACGCTCCGCCGCTGGCGCCACTTGGCCATCGCCATCTCCTCCACACACAGAAACTCCAGGTCGTCCTTCGGTGCGAACCGGTCGAGCATCGTCACCAGCAACGCTTGAAACTGCCGGGGACTCTCATTCGGCCAAACCGTCAACTTCGCCGTCAACCCATGCTTCAACGCATTCGAGCGAATCCGGTCCTTGCCCTGTACGCTCACCGCACCTCGCGACTTACGCCCATTCGCACGGGAGGCGGCAATCTGTTTCTCGCTTCTCATCTCGACCACAGCATAGCAACCGCCCCCCAAACCCCCACCCCGCTTCCGTACGCTAACGACAAGATAGAAAACGCACTTATCGAAATTCAGTTCGTCGTGATCGCCCATCCGCCCATGGCTAACTAACTCGGCGGTCGTCGAAACCTTGGTGGGGCGGGCCCCCCGGCCCGCCCGCTGATCGATCAACAACTCACGCCGGTGTCCAGCCCAAAGCGATAGCGGCCCAACCCGCCTCGCGAAAGCGACAAGACCTGGCACCTCCCGCCAGCGAATCACAACCGAGGAAAATTCCCCAACCCGCAAATTCCAAACGACTTACTCGCCACTCACCTCCCGAGTACGAGTAAGCCAATGTTACTCTCATCCTCGGAGGATTCCATGCAAAGAACTTACCGCGACATCGACTACGACTCATTCCTCGACGCCGACTTCGATTCCGACCTTCATTGGACTCTGCTCCCTGCGGCCGAACTCGCCGCCCAGCAGATAACTCGCGAAGCGGCGCTCGCCAAAGAACGCCAAGCCCAGCAACCCGGCGACCATCAAGTCATCCTCGTGCCGGCCGATCCCACCTACGCGCCCAAAGAGGAAGAACTCTGGCCCATCATCAATCACGCGATTCAAAGCGTGCTCAAATCCTTCCCGGAAGTGCATCGCGCGGTCATGACCGCCGTCCACGCCGGCCTCAATCAGTATCGCGGCTGGAGCAATCCCTACCCCGTCTCCCTGGCCTACCCGGACCTCCCCATCTGCCGCGCAACCTGAGAAAGCTTTTTCCGAAAACGAACCTGAGCATTTGCTTGATTCGAAAAGACAAGTGCCCCAAACGGAACCCAGGAAATACCCAAGACAACCCAACCAACCCTGCCGGCAGACTCGCCCCGCATGGACTCGGCATCAGTCCGTTCCCGGACCCAACCAGGCACCCCGTTTTGCTGGACAGGCTGCTGAGATGCGACCGCAACTCGCGGTCCTGGCACGGGTCGACCTGCACCTCGTGCATGAAATCAGCTTCCGGTAAAGTTTCGGTCTTCAGGCGCGGTGTTCACCGCGAAAGGGTTGGGGCCGGTCGCCAGGCCTGGTGGACGACGTCCCTGGCAGTTGGTACCCGCTGGGTGACGGGGTACGTATATCCGGGGAACAAATAGCCTCAATTCCGCAGCATTGTGCCCGTCAGTAAATTTCCGGGCCCACTCCTCTCAGCTTTGTTGGGGGTGGAACGTCTCCTCATTTTGCGGGTGGGGTCGACTCACACCAGTCGGGTCACTTGGTGGATGCCGGCGAAGTTGATTGGTGGACCGACCGGGAGGTCTGTCCTACTGGGCGGCGGATTAGGTGCCTCCGTCATTACCAATCAAGGTACTACCGTCATTGCCAATGAGCGTGCTGCCATCGTTCCCAATCAGAGTGCTGCCGTCATTGCCGATGAGCGATCCGCCATCCAGGCCGATCAGCGTGGAAACGTCGAGACGGGACAGGCCAGTCTTGATTTGGTCAATCGACGTACCGTTCTGCAAGGCTTTGGCCGCGTCGGTCTGCTTGGCGACTGCAACCTTCGCGTTCTTGGCGCCCTTGGACGACGGATTCGTGAAGGCAGCGCATTTGAGGTCGAGGTCGCAAGCGTAGAAAGTTCGGAAACCGGCGATGGCCATCAACGCGACCTCCATCTGCCGCGCATTGTGATAGCGCAGGAGCCAGCGCTGCTGCGCCTCAATCGCCTCGCGCAGGATTCGCTCCTTCTCCGCCAGAGCCCGCTGCCTTTGGCGCTCCTCCTCTTCGGCCTTCTTGCGGGCCTCTTCCGCCTCCGCCCGCTCCGAGTCGCGGAGCATCTGCTGGCCTTCCGGGGTGCTGAACAGCCAGCGGAAGAACTCTCCGAGATTGGAGAAGCTGTCCGTCGACGACGCGGCCGAAAGTCCCTTGGGATCCGAGTACAGAACCGGATTGCCGAGCGCGTACTGATATGGATTCACGGCGCGGGGAGCCGGGTCCATTTGCGGATCCCGCGAAAGGAAGCGGGCGGTAGCCGCGTCATAAAGGCGGAACCGCATAAGGAAGAGTCCGGCTTGATCCTGCTGCATGACGCCCCAGGCGCCCAGGAAAGTGAAGGGATTCTCGGTCTCTCCTTGACGGGTTACGGTTTCGCCGTAGGGGGTGATTTCATAGGCATCGGTGACGGCGCCGTCGTCGCCGGTGAGCAGGGTGGTGGAGCCCATGCGGTCGAAGTGGTAGAAGCGGCGCGCATTGCTCGCGGCGTCGATGCTATACAGTAGCTTGCCGTTCGGCAGATGGACGTAGTAGCGAAGGTCCGCGTCCGCGGCCCGCTCTACCGCGATCACCGGCCGGGCCATGGCGTAGTTCGCGACGTACGCCGTGGTCATGCCGTCTTTCGTACGCGAGAGGAGTTCTCCGCGAGCATCGTAGGTGAAGGAGACGGCGCTGTCGCCAGAGGTGAAGCCGGTGGCCCGGGAAGCCACACTCCAGGTGTAGGTACGGCGCGTATCCGCTTGCAGGCGGCCGGCCGCGTCATAGGTGGCGCCGGAAAGCTGCCCGGCGGCATCGTAGGCGAATTCCTCGGTGGCCGAGGGGAAGGTTGCGGCCGCCGGAAGGTCGCGCTGTTCGCCGATGACGCGATCCGCGGCATCGTAGGTGAAGCTGAAGCGGCCCAGGGTACTGTCTTTTTTCTCTTCAATCGAGGCCAGGCGGGCATCGGCATCGTAGGTGAACGAAGTGACGACGAGGTTGGGGCGTTTGATCTCCGTGAGGGCGCCGGAGGCATCGTAGCTGAATTCAGTGACGGCACCCAGCCAATCGGTGATGCGAATCACCTGGCCGCGTGTGTTGTAGGCATAGCGAACCACTTTTTCCGGGGCGAGAGTCACGGCGGCGACGCGGCCGAGAGCGTCGCGCTCGGTGGCGATGCCATTCGAGTTAATGATGCGGTCGTTGGCGTTGTAGGCAAGGGTGAGGCCGTTGGCTTCCACCACCCGGCCTTTCTCATCCCGCTTGTGGACGAGTTCGATGCCGTCGGAGTAGCGGGAGGAGACAAGGCGGCCGGCGGGATCGTAGCTGAGGGCGGCGGTGCCGAGGTTCCCCGGTAACGTAATCTCGGCGACGCGGCCGGCTTTGTCGTAGCCGTAGGAGAAGGCGCGGTCCAGTGGATCGACCTTGGTCAGCAGGCGGCCTCCGGGATCGAAGGTATTGCGCCAGCTGGCGCCGGAGGCGTCGGTGAGCGCCGCCAGCGAGCCGAATTCGTTGCGCGTCAGCGCCGTCTTCAGCCCGCCGGGCGCTTCGATCGCGGCTAATTGACCACGAGCATCATATTTGTAGCTGGTGATTTCGCCTAAGCCGTTGGTGGACCGCAGCACGCGCCCAGCGCCATCGTAAGCGCGGGAACGGGCGAGGCCTAAGGGCGTGATGGACTTCGTCATGCGGCCGTTCTTGTCCGTTTCGAAGGTCCAGGGCCGGCCAAGCGCGTCCGTTGCGCTCACGGGGACGCCTTCTTTGTTGTAGCCGTATTGGAAGCGGATGCCCAAGCCATCCTTCACGCCGGTAACCCGATGCAGGGAATCGTAGAGGAACTCGAGTTCGCCGCCGGAGGCGTCGGTCAGCTTGCTGAGGAGGTTGTTGCGATTGTAGGCCAGGGAGAGCTTGTTCCCCAACCGGTCAGTCGATTGGGCGGTGAGGCGGCTACGGTTGTATGTCCAGGTTTCGGCGTTGCCCAGTTCATCGGTCTTCGCGGTGAGTTGCTGGTTCTGGTCGAGCCCGTAGCGGGTGGTTCTGCCGTTCTCGTCGGTCTGTTGGACGAGGTGGTCGCCGAGGTCATAAGCGAAAAGGCGAGTGGAGCCGTCGGGTTGGGTGATCTTGGTGATCCGCCCGAGGTTGTCGCGTTCGAAGCTCAGCACTTCGCCGGAGAACTCAGTCACGCTGGCCATGGTCCCGTTGGCGAAATAGGTCCGCTTCGAGACAGCACCGCCGGGGGCGGTGAGGGTGAGCGGAAGGCCCTGGGCGTTGTAGGTGTACTTCCAGGTTTTGCCGGCGCGGTCGGTGATGGTGACGGGGTTGCCGCGGGCGTCGTATTCGTAGACGACGGAGGCGCCATCAGGGCGGTCGAGCCGCGTGATGTTGAAGAAGGTGAATCCGGCCTGCACCTGGGGCGTGAAGGTGAAGACGGTCTTGTTGCCGAGCGCGTCGGTTTCGGTTTGAACCTTGCCGGTGGGCGCGTGATAGGCGGTGGTGGTGGTGTCGCCGAGACGGTCCTTGAGGCTGGTGAGCCGGTGCGCCGAATCGTAGGTCATGTCGATCGTGGCGCCGGTGGCGTCCGTCACCCGGACGAGGTCGCCGCTGGAATTGTGGGTGTGGCGGGTGACGGCGTTTAAGGGATCGGTGACGGCGGTGACCCCAGCGGCCTGGTAGGCGACTTTGGTGGGTTGGCCTTCGGCGTCGGCCTGTTCGGTGACGCGGCCGTCGGCGTCATAGGCGTTGGCATAGGCCGGATTACCGGTGGGGAGCAAATGGCGGGTGAGGCGGCCGGAGGCGGCGTACTCATAGCGGGTGATCCGGGTGTAGACGTCGGTGACGGTATCGAGATTCTCGCCGCGGTAGGAGAAGCGGATAGTGCGGCCGGAGTGGTCGCGGACTTCGGTGAGGAATCCGCCGGCGTAGGTGAACTTGAGGGAACGGCCGAGGCCGTCTCTGACTTCGGCGGGGCCGACTGGGGTTGGCGTGACCTGCAGGGCGTTGCCGTTGCGATCTTCGATGCGGGTGAGTTGGCCGCGGCGATTGAAGGTGATGATGCGGGCGGCGCCGATGTCGCCGAGTCGGTAGTCATTGGGCGATTCGAGAAGACGGTACTCGGACCTCTGGGGCGTCTCGATTTGCCAGGCGCCGGCGGCCTGGCGGAAGGCAACTTTGACGCCGCCTTCGAGGGTGACGGTGATCGCATTCTGGGCGGCGGCGAGAGAAAGGTCGAAGTTATGGGACCAGTTGACGCCGAGGCCGCTGGTGATGTCGTTACTGTTGAGCGCGCTGCTGTAGTAGCGGCGGAACTCCAGGAGGTTGATGCCGCCGAGGCTGAGATCGTCGAATTGATCGGTGTGCTCACCGGTGGCGGTGGAGAAGGGATCGCCGGCGGAGCCGCCCGACTTGTATTGCGCCGCGGGGCGTATGGCCGGGGGCGGGGCGGCCGGCGCGGGAGGTGTGGTGCCGGAGGCGCCGACGAACATTTCGGCATGGCCGGTGGAGAAATGCTCGCCCGAGGCTGCGCGCTCGGCTTCACCTTTGCCGATGCCTGGGCCGGTGCCGGTGCCGGGTAAGGAGAGCCATTGGGGGGCAGTACACTCGCCGCCCGCGCGGGCCCAACCGATGGCGAGGGAACGAGTGGTGCGGTGGGTGAGGGCGACAATGCGGCCGCCGCCTCCCGTGCAGGAGGCGCTGATGGTTTGGATGCCGAGTTCGCGGGTGAGGTCCGGGGAGTAGGCGACCATCCGGGCGGGTTCGCCGGGGAAAGATGTGCCATTAACCGCGACCAGGATTGTACCTTCGCCGCGGACGGCGATGGCATCGGCGCGGTCTTCGCCGAAGCCGCCCAGGTAACTGGCGGCCTGCAACAGGCTTCCGCTCGGCGAGAGTTGCATAAGGAAGCCATCGGAGGCGCCACCCTGATATTGGCGATTCAGGACGTTGCCGCCCATGGGCAGGTTGCGGGAGGTAGTGACGCCGGAGATGAAGGCGGAGCCGGCGGGGTTCACCGCGAGCGAGAGGACCTGATCGTCGCCGCTGCCGCCGAGATAGGTGGAATAGAGGAGGGCGGTGCCGGTGGGGTTGACCTTGGCGATGAAGGCGTCGGTGGCGCCGGCGTTGGCCGTGGCGAGGACGCCGGAGGTGGTGGGGAAGTTGGTGGATGCGGTGGTTCCGGCGACGTATGCGTTGCCGGCGGTGTCGATGGCGAGGCCATGGATGCTGTCTGCCGCGGATCCCCCGAGAAAGGTGGAGTAGACGGGGACGGCTTCGGCAGGGTCAATCTTGAGGAGGAAGCCGTCGGTGGCCCCGGCGTGCTTGTCCTGAGGCGCGAAGGAGCGGGTGGGGAAGTTGGCCGAGGCCGTGACGCCGGAGGCGAAGATGAGGCCGGCGGCATCGACGGCGACGCTGTGCGCGGCATCGGCGGCCGAACCGCCGATGTAGCTGGAATAGAGCAGGCGTTCGCCTTTCGCATTCAGCCGGGCGACGAAGCCGTCGGTGGCCCCTCCGCCGAAGGTCTTCTGAAACGCATCGCCGGACACCGGAAAGTTCTGGCTGGCGGTGGTGCCGCTGATGGTGACGATGCCTTGCCGGTCAACGGAGAGGCCGCCGGCGGAATCGGCTCCGGCGCCGCCGAGATAGGTCACCCACACCAGCGATTTGGTGTTGTGGCTCAGCTTCATCACAAAGATGTCTGTCCCGCCGGCGTTGGCGGCTTGCACGGGGCGGACAAGGCCGGGGAGGTCAGTAGAGTTAGTGGTGCCCACGACGTAGAGGAAGCCTTGCGCGTCTTCGGCGGCTGCGGTTGGGATCTCGTCGCCGGAGCCGCCGGCGAGGGTGAAGTCGCCGAACACGGGGTCGATGGTGAGGGGGAGTGAGCGGTCGTAGGCGCCCACACCGAAGCCGACAGTTCCGTTGGCGATCTGGTAGGCCCCCTGCACGGGACGCCTGGCGCCGTTCTTCTCCTGATAGAGGACGGGCTTGTGGAAGAGAACGGTCTGGCCGCTGGCTTGCAGGACAAGGTCCCCGTTGGGCGCCAGTCTCAGCTGATTCGCTCCATCGAGGCGGAAACGGATTTGGGATGGGTCAGCGCCGGGATGCACGACGAGGTCATACTCGAGTTGGCCGGGGTTGCCGTAGTAGACGATGTCGACTCCGGGAAAGAGATCCCGGTACTGGATTCGAGCAAAATGGGGGACACCGGTGCGCCACTGTTTGGCGTCGGCGCCGGTGAGGTAATTGGTGGCGGCGGCCTGCGGTTGGAGGCCGGCGGCGTCAGCGCTGGGGTTGGCGCCGAGCCACTGCAGCCGGACAGTGGAGCCTCGCAGGGAGAAGAGGGCTTCCTGGGCAGAAACGGCGACGCTGTAGGTGCCGCGGCGGGCGAGGAACTGATACCGGTTGTCCATTTGCCCATGGTTCGCTTCAAAGGTCAACGCGGGAAGGCTGGCGGCGAGGGCAGGCTCGGCGGTGCCGGTACGCTCGCGTTTCAGCAGGTTTCCGGCGGCGTCATAGGTATAGGAGACGATACGGCCATCGCCATAGTCCACTTTGGCGAGCCGGCCGGCTGCGTCGTAGGTGTACTGGACGTTGGCTGCCAGGAGCGTGGCTGCCAGGGTCATCAAAACGAACGGTAAAGCTAAAATGTTCATGTTCTCTCTGCAAGGACTCTCTTCAGAACCGTCGGTCGGGGGAGCGGAATGTCGCCAATCGCCCTTGTCGTCGAAGAGTCGGGATCGGGGCCGATTTTGTGACAGTCGTTCTGCGATTAATTTGTTATCGGTAGTTTGTTTTGGGGAGATTAGAAGCCCGAGGCGACGAAGCCGCCCCAGTAGAAAGGGTGGGTGCTTCGGGATGATGCTCGCCGGTTGCGGAGTTCGGTAGCCGAGGCGGAACGTACGGCTCGGACCACACCGGCATCGGATTGGCGGCGAGCCTGATAGAAGCGGAGCATCCATTGGCGGGTGGCGGCGTCGTCGACGGGCCACAGGCTGCTGACCACCTGGCGGGCGCCGGCGGCCCGGAAGGCGCGACGGAGCCCGAGTAAGCCTTCGCCCGCTTGGGCGGTTCCGCGGGCGGTATCGCAGCCGGAGAGGACGACGAGTTCGGTGGAGTCCAGGCGAAGGGCGGAGACCTCTTCCGCAGTGAGCAGCCCGTCTTCGCCGCCAGGTCCACCCGCGGTCAGGACGACGCCGGAGCGGAGCAGCGGGTTGCTGGCGAGCGCAGCCTCGCGCTCTCGCCGGCAGGCGGCGGCCAAAAAGAAGCCGTGAGTGGCGAGATGGAGCACCTGCTGGCCGGGGGCTTGCGTCTTGAAAGCGGCTTCCGACGCGGCGGAGCCGTTCAACACTTGGGCTTGGCCGCCCTGGGCGTTCCAGAGCTTGCCGACCGCCACGGCTTCGGCGGCGGAACCGGGGAGGGGCGGAAACCGCCGGCGATCCAGGTCATCGCAGGTAAGGGGGGACGCGACTGGGTTGCCGAATACAGGGTTGCCGAATACGGGGTTGCCGAAGGCAAGCAGGCCGGCATTGCGGCGGGCGGCGGGCGGTGGCGGGTCAATCAGGTCGCGCTCGGAGGAGAGGATCTGGAGGAATGGCCCGGTTTCAGCGAGGTACTGCGCGGTTCCGACGGGGAGCGTGTCGAGGTTGACGAGTTGGAGGGCGCCATCGAGGGTGACGAAGACAGTTTTGGCTTTCGCGAGGGCGGGTGCGAGCGGATCCCAGATGGCTCGGCGGAGAGCCAGGCCGGCTTCGCGATAGGCGGCTTCGTTGCGGCGGGCGTTGCGGCCGGCGGAGTTCCGCTCCCGTTCCATCTCCTGTTGCCACACGCGGACCAGCGTGTCGATGCGGCCCGTAGATCCCAGTGAAAAGGCACGGGGCGAGCTTTCGCCGGGATGACCGACGAAGGCAACGTATTGCCCCTCACCACGCGCGTAGCCGACGAGGGCCGAACCGGCCGGGAGCGCGGCGCGAACTTCGGTCCAGCCGGCCTGGGAGCCGAGGGTCTGCCGGGCGTAGCGGCTGCTTTGCCTGGCGAGTGCTCGTTCGGCGTCATCGAGGTTCTGCCTGAGGCCGGCGACGCGAGCGAGGTAGAGCTTGGGGTCTCCGATGAGCACGGCCTGCGCAAGCTCTCTCTTGAGACTGGCGATCTGGGTGAAGAGTGGCGTGGCGACCGGGTCATGAGTTGCTGGGCGGCGGCGGGCCATAGCGTCGAGAACGGCGGCACGGTCGTGGATGAGGGCATCCCAGACGCCAGCGACCGAAGTGGGGTCCAGCTTAGCGGAAGCCACCAGGTCGATGGCGAGCAGGAGGCCGTCGCGATCGACGCCGGCAAAAAGAAGGGCTTCGCGTTCGGCGGCATTGATGTTGACGGCGTCGAGGGCGACGCGGCGGACGCGGGCGGCTTCAAGAGCCGGGGCCATGGCTTCCGCCGGACGGTGGAGGGCGAGGAGGGAAGCGGCTTGGCCGGCATTGGTTTCGGCCAGGAAGAGGTAGTCCGCGCTAAAGGCCTCGCGCCAGATGCGGCCGGCGTTATCGAATCGGAGCAACGCTTGGGCGTGGTCGCCGCCGGCTCGTTCGGCGAGTCCGAGATTGTATTCACCCTGGGCCGTGCGGATGCTACCGGCGCCGAAGAGCTTGGTCTGTCCTTCCAGCGCGGCGATAAAGTGCTGGCGGGCGCCGGCGTAATCTTTGGCGAGGTACAGCACTTCGCCAAGGTCGGAACGGGCGAAGGTGGTGCGGGGGTGGGCGTCGCCGACGGTGCGGCGTCCGATGGCGACTGCCAGTTCGGCCAGCCGGCGGCCTTGGCTCAGGTTGCCGTTGAGGGCGTTGACGCGGCCGAGGAGCGCATAAATGGTGACGGTGCGCGCCGACTCCTTGCCATCCACCGCTTCGCGGATGGCGAGCGCTTGGCCGGCGTGCCGGAGAGAGCTTTCAAAGTCGCCCATCACCTGCTCCAGATTCGCGAGGCTGAAGAGCTCAACGCCCACCAGGGGATGGGAAGGGCCAAAAAGCTTCGTTTGGACGGCGATGGCGCGATCGTACAGGTGCCGCGCTTCGGCGAGCAGTCCGCTCTCGGCTTGCGCGGCAGCCAGGATGCCGAGCAATTCGGCCGTGGGTGAGCTCTGTTCGCCGAAGGAATGGATGCTGATGGCGAGGGCGCGCTCGCTGGTGCTGATGGCGGACGGGAGTTGCGCCTGGAAGCGCTGGCCGCGGGCGATGTTTCGGAGAATGGGCAGCAGTCGGCGGTTCTTTGGCCCGAGGCGTTCCTCAAAGAAAGTGAGCGTCTCCCGCAGGCCGGCAGCCGCTTCGTCATAGCGGCCACGCTCCATGGCCAGGCCAGCGGAGAGCAGCAGCGTCTGCGCTTGCTCGACGGGATGTGTGGCGCCGGGGGATTTGCAGCGCGCCAGGTATTGCTCGGCTTTGGGGAGGTTCGTCTGCAGGTAAGCGAGGGTGCTAAGGGCGCGCAGGGCGTCACGGACCGGACGGCTATCCGGTCCCGCTTGCTGCTCCGCATCGGCGAGCGCCTGGTCCAGGGCGGTCTTGGCCTCGGCGTAGCGGCCGAGGTTGGTGGCGGCGCTGCCGATGCCGAGCAGGATTTGCGGACGCAGCGCATCGGCGGCGGGGCCGGGGCGCCCTTTGATGATGGCCAAGGCCTGGTTGTACCCTTCGAGGGCGAGTGCCGCCTGACGGCGCTGACTCTGTTCGGCGGCAAGGCGGAGATGGGTGTGCGCCAGGGAAATGTCGCCGGCGGGCAGCAGGTCCGACTTTAGGCCCAAGGCCGCTTCCAGGGTCCTTAAGGCAGACGGATCATCCGCCAGACTAAGGGTTTCGCCCAGGAGGTCTAGGGCTTCGGCTTTTTCCAGGGACGGCGTGGCGTCCAGCGAGGCGGCGAACTTCCGGGCGGCGTGCAGCGCGCGTTGGAGGTCCCAAACGTCGAGGTGCTGACGGACTTGTGCCGACGTCTGGGCGATCGCCAGCAAGGGGACCAGGGTGAGGAGAGCGAAGCGGTGGATCAAAACCGGTTCAGGAGTGAGCGGGCGGCCGCGTCGTAGTCTCCCCTCCTTTGGATAATGCGTTCCAGTTCTTGCCGGGCCTCCGGACGCCGGTCACTCAGCAGGAGCGCTTGCGCGCGAAAGAAGCGGGCCTCCTCCTCGAACGGCGACTTGGGGCCCATGGCGATTACACGATCGAGTGCCGCGAGTGCCGATTCGGTTTGGTTAGCGAGCAAGTGGCTGATGCCGGCGAAGTGCAGTGCGGCGGGATCGGTGGGTGGCCTTCGGGCTACCGCCGCCAGGGCTTGGGCCGCCTCCTTCCATTGGCGACTCTGGTAGAGCTTCATCGCTTGTTGAAAGTCTGGTTGGGCACCGGAGGAGCCATCCCGAAAGAGCGTCGGGGCGTAGGGTGCCGGCTGGACCTCAGCCAGCAGCAGCATAACGGGTGCGGCCGGATCCTGGACACGGGCAACTGGCGGGAAGGCGGTTACGGGGGCAAGCGTGAGCCTTGGCCAGGTCATCACGGCGAAAATCACCGCGGCGGCCGCCGCCAGTCCGATCCAGGGAAGGAGCGGTCGCTTGCCGATGACGGGCGGCTGTTGCGTGGCGAGCACCGGTTTGATCCGCTGTACCGTTTGCAAGGCGGCTAGACAGGACTCGCAAGCGAAGTAGTGATTCTCGAAGTCGTCGCGGAGGGCCGGGTCCAACGTCCCTTGGACGTATCGTTCGATGAGATTTTCAGCGGCGACTTGGTGGCACGTCATATCGCGGTATCCGCTTGAGGGATAGTCGTCGCGAAAGATGGTTTTGTGACGGAGGAGCCGAACAGTCTTTTATGCAGGCGGCTGAGGCTTCGGGATTTGCGCTGCCGCACGGCTTCTTCGGAGAGGCCAACCTGCGGGGCCACCTCTGCCGGGCGGAAGCCTTCGATCAGAATCAGCCACAAGATGCGCTGGTCCATCGCGGCAAGGTCGCGGAGTTCGTTTTGTACCGTCAATCGCGTTTCGGGGTCGAGCCCTGGGGCGCAGGAAGTACGCTCGATCTCCTCGCGGGTAACGGTAGGGAGATGTTTAGCCTGAACGCGCAAGGACTCTGCCAGTTGGTTTCGGGCGACGCCCACAACGAACCCATCCATTGCGGACGCATCCCGCAGTTTTCCAGCGCGCAGCGCCAGCAGCACGGCCACCAGGGTTTCCTGAGTCAGTTCTTCCTGCACATCAGGGTTCGACACCCGAGCGCGGAAAAAGGCCTGCAGCCGGGGAAGAAAACGCTCGACGAATTCCTGTTCGAGGCGAGGGGAGCCAACCAGGATCCCTTCGGCGACGGCGCTAGAGCGAATCCATGCCACGCTGGTTTGTATCAGGTCCAGGCTAACACAGCTGTTTTGGCATCCTGGACGACCACATTGCCTTCAACTCTTGACGGGCATGTAGAGTTCGGAGCCCGACTCGCGGAATTCGGCGGACTTCTCGAACATGCCGGCGGCGGCCAAGTCCCGGACTTCCTGGGTGAGCTTCATGGAGCAGAACTTGGGTCCGCACATGGAACAGAAGTGGGCGACTTTGGCGCCTTCCGCGGGGAGCGTCTCGTCATGATACTTGAGGGCGGTGTCGGGGTCGAGTGAGAGGTGGAACTGGTCACGCCAGCGGAAGTCGAAGCGGGCGCGGCTTAAGGCGTCGTCGCGTTTCTGGGCGGCGGGGTGGCCTTTGGCGAGGTCGGCGGAGTGCGCGGCGATTTTGTAGGCGATGACGCCTTGTTTCACGTCTTCCCGATCGGGGAGGCCCAAGTGTTCCTTCGGGGTGACGTAGCAAAGCATCGCGGTACCGAACCAGCCGATCATGGCGGCGCCGATGGCGCTGGTGATGTGGTCGTAGCCGGGGGCGATGTCGGTGGCCAGGGGGCCGAGAGTGTAGAAGGGTGCCTCGTGGCAGACTTCCATCTGACGGTCAACGTTCTCTTTGATCTTGTGCATCGGCACGTGGCCAGGGCCTTCGATCATCACCTGGACGTCGCGGGCCCAGGCGCGAGTGGTGAGCTCGCCCAGCGTCTCAAGTTCGGCGAATTGGGCGGCGTCGTTGGCGTCGGCAATGCAGCCAGGCCGCAGACCGTCACCAAGGGAAAGGCTGACGTCATACTTGCGGCAGATCTCGAGGATCTCATCGAAGTGGGTGTAGGTGAAGTTTTCCTGGTGGTGAGCCAGGCACCATTTGGCGTGGATGCTGCCGCCGCGGGAGACGATGCCAGTGATTCGGTTGACGGTGAGCGGAATGTAGGCGAGGCGCACACCGGCGTGGATTGTGAAGTAGTCGACACCTTGCTCGCATTGCTCAATGAGGGTGTCGCGGTAGATCTCCCAGGTGAGGTCTTCGGCGCGCTTCACTTTCTCGAGGGCCTGGTAAATCGGCACGGTGCCGATGGGCACGGGCGAGTTGCGCATGATCCATTCGCGGGTTTCGTGGATGTTGTCGCCGGTGGAGAGGTCCATGACGGTGTCTGCGCCCCAGCGGATGGCCCAGACGAGTTTTTCGACTTCTTCGGGGACGGAGGAAGTGACGGCGGAGTTGCCGATGTTGGCGTTGATCTTCACCAGGAAGTTGCGGCCGATGATCATAGGCTCGGTTTCGGGGTGATTGATGTTAGCCGGCAGGATGGCGCGGCCGCGGGCGATCTCTTCGCGGACGAACTCTCCGGTGATCTTGCCGTTGGGGTCGCCGAGGTTCTCGCGGAGGGCCACATACTCCATTTCGGCGGTGATGATGCCGGCGCGCGCGTACGCCATCTGGGTGACGGAGCCGTTGATGGGTTGGCGATTGGCGATCCACTTCTTACGCAGGGGGGGGAGGCCGCGGGCGAGGTCGATGTTGGCGGCCGGGTCAGTATACGGGCCGGAGGTGTCGTAAAGGGTGAGAGGCGGTTCGCCGGTGAGTTTGATTTCGCGAAGGGCTACGTTGAAGGGCCCGACGTGAACTTTGGTGGAAGCGGGCAAGGCACCCGTGGTGACTTCCTGCGGGGCGATTAGCTGAGTACTCATGTCGATCTCCAATGCTGACTGATTTTGGAGATCCGGGACGAACTTACACTGCGCGGGGACCTATCCCTTCGCCGGCATAACCCGGATCAGGTTCGAAGGGTCGCGGCGTTGCTCCTTGGCGGAGCCGGCAGCCTCTCAGTTCCCTAACGGAACTCCCCTCGGCCTTTCTCAACGTTACCAGAAGAGCCGATTGGCTAGGAGAGGGGGATTCAGGTACTTGGGTACGCCCTTGGCTCAGCCGGGTAGGAGAAGGGCATCATGGAAGATGCCGCGAGTAGCGGGCGTGGGGAAGACGCGGATCGGGAAAAGGTGGATGGCACTGGCGTCGTCCTTTGCGCTGGAGGCTAGTCGCGGATGAACCCGGGCGCGCCTTAAGTGTGCGGTGGAAAAGGTCAGACTGGGGAATTCAGGTGCGACGGCGAGCGGGGGGCGGCAGAGGAGGATACTCCCGCGGAGGTACCAGCCGATGTCCAGGACGAAGGCAAGGAAGAGAGCGAGGAGGGCGAAATGGAGGAAACGGGCAGCGAAGCTGCTCTTGCCCCTTACTAACCCCCTGGTGTAGCCAGTTATAAGAACTCGAAGGCCTTCTAGTTCTAAGAGTTTCGCCTGAGAATCGGGGCAGATGCTTACCCGATTTCTGGCGATTCTCCTTGGTTTTAGTGCGACCGTTGAAGGCGGACAGTACATCGTTGAGTTGCTGTCGGCGACGAAGAATCGGGCGGCGATGGCATCGGCCACTGAACTGTTGACGCGGCGCGGCGCGAAGGTGCTGGACGGCACGCAGGCGACGTTAAATGCGTTGATTACGGAGATCGACGACGCCGACGTGTACGCCGTGGCGACCCATCCGAGCGTGAAGCGCCTTTACCCGGTGGTGCAATACAAGCCGACGGCGGACGTGATCGAGGAGACGCAGACGATCGCGGCGGTGTGGGATCGGGTGGGGGGACGGGAACACGCGGGGGCGGGGATGAAGGTCGCGATTCTGGATACCGGAATCGACGCGAGCCATGCGGGATTCAACGCCGAAGGGATAATTGCGCCGGAGGGATATCCGCGAGTGGATGGGTACAAGAATCAGCGGCACACGAGTGCCAAGGTGATTGTGGCGCGTAGCTATGAGCGGTTCAATGGGCGGGGATTCGGCAGTGATGCGACCGATGTCTATGGGCATGGGACGGCGTCGGCGATGATTGCGGCGGGCGTGCGGCACGAGGCGCCGGAGGGAACGATTTCGGGCGTGGCGCCGCGGGCGTACCTGGGCAACTACAAGGTGATTGGCGATGACGCGACCGGGACGTCGGCGGGGATTTTGAAGGCGATCGACGATGCGGTGGCCGATGGGATGGATGTGATCAATCTGAGCTTGGGAACCGGTTTTGCGCCGCGCCCGGAGGATGACGTGATTGTGCAGGCGTTGGAGCGGGCGATTGAGATGGGAGTGATGGTGATTGTGGCGGCGGGCAATGCCGGCCCGGGGCTCAATTCGATTTCGAGTCCAGGGACGGCACCGCGGGCGATTACCGTGGGGGCGCACACGGCGGGCGACCGGTCGGTGGCGTGGTTCTCGGGGCGGGGGCCGAATCTGGGGGCGGGGCTGAAGCCGGAGGTGCTGGCGGTGGGGGATCAGTTTTACACCGCGGATACCCTACAGCGGGCGGGGTCGACGGGGTATCGGCGGTTGGCGGGAACGAGCTTGTCGGCGCCGATCGCGGCGGGATTAGCGGCGTTGTTGAAGGCATCGCGGCCGGGGATGACGGTGATGCAGTACCGGTCCCTACTCGTGAACAGCGCGGTGGGTTTGCCGTACCGGGTGTTGGAGAGCGGGGCGGGGAAGTTGGATGCGGGGCAGGCATTGTCGGCGACGGTGACGGCATCGCCGGCGGTGTTGAAACTGACCGGTGGCATGGAGACGGTGACGATTGAACCGGTGGCCGGAGCCGTGGGGGTGTGCACCGTGAGCGTGGAGGTGAAGACGGGTGAGGCACCGGTGTTGTCGTCGACACAGTTTGTGGGCGAAGGGGCGTTCGGATTGCAGTTGGAGGCGGTGACGGCGGGGGAAGGGTATCTCGGAGTGAAGTGCGAAGGTGCGGAGCAGGCTTTGCGGATTCCCTACTGGAAGGCGGACGGGGTGCGCGAGGCCGATTCGATAACTACGATTGAACTGCCGAAGTCGGCCCCGCGCGGCGCGGTGGTGGAGTTTGGGTTGCGGGTGGTGGATGCGCAGGGTTTGGTGGTGGAGGGGGCTTGGCCGTCGTTGAGTGCGGCGGGGGGGACGGTGACGAAGTCGGGGTGGAGTGCGACGTCGCCGGGACTTTTCACGGTGCAGATGCGGGTGCAAGGAGATGTGACCCTGCAGGTGCGGGCGGGCGGCGTCAGCCGGGAGGTGTTGGTGCGGGCTTACTAGCGTTCTGCATGAAGCGTCGGACGCCCCAAAGCATGAGGAGTCCGACGAGGAGGTAGACCAGGGCGTTGGCGCTGATGGAGGCGCTCATACTCCAGCGGGCGGAGGCGGCGGCGATAGCGAGGGGGGCGATGGAGCCGCCAACCCAGCCGACGGAGTTCATGAGGCCAACAGCGGTGGCGCGTTGGTTGGGCGCGACGACGTCGTGAAGCGAGGCCCAGATGTTGGCGTCGTAGATGCCTTTGAAGAAGCCGAAGGCGGACATGGCGAGGATGAGTCCGGGAACCCAGAGGGTCCAGCCGGTGATGAAGATGAAGGGGACGCCGCAGAGGAGGCCGATGGCCTGGGCGATCATGCGGCCACCGCGTTGTTTGAGGATGAGCCGGTCAGCGAGCCAGCCTCCGGCGATCGCGCCGAGCATGGAGGCGGCCTGGAGGTAGGCGGTGCCGGTGAAGCCGGCCATAGCCAGACTCATGCCGAATTTGCGCCCAAGGAAGGACGGCATCCACGAGAGGAAGATCATGGCGACGAAGTTGGCTCCGACGAAGACGGCGATCAGGACGGGGACCATGGGGTGGGCGAAGACTTGCTTGATGGAGCCGGCCACAGCGGTTTGGGGGGCGGCTTCGCGTGGAGGCTCTTTCAGGAAGACGAGCAGGAGAATGCCGAGGATCAGTCCGAGGCCGCCGAAGAGGTAAAAGCTGGAGCGCCAACCGTAGGCCTGGGCCATGATGCCGGCGACGGTGCCTCCGGCGATGGTGCCGGCGTAGACGCTGCTTTGGTGCATACCCATGGCGCGAGACCGGGTGGTGGGGTCGTGGTAGGAACTGACGAGGGACATGGAGGCGGGGAAATAGAAGGCTTCGCCGAGGCCTTCGAGGGCACGGCAGATGACGAGGTGCCAGTAGGTGGTGGAGAGGGCGGTGGCGGCGGTGACGGCGGACCAGAAGATGAGTCCGCCGAGGATGAGGGTTTTGCGGTTGAAGCGGTCAGCGACGAGTCCGGCGGCGGGGGCCATGATGGCGTAGACCCACATGAAGGAACTTGCGACGAGGCCGAGTTGAAGGTCGGAGAGGCCCATTTCGGATTTGAGGACGGGGAAGACGGAGAAGATGGCCTGGCGGTCGGCGTAGTTGAAGAAGCAGACGAGCCAAAGCATCGCGACGACGAGCCATTTGTAGGAGGGGTTGGCCATGCCTTAAGGATTGTATGCGAGCGGCGAAAGACTCTGTCGGACTAAGTTATAAGTCTTTTAGAATGTAGGGCTGCGGGGGAAGTGATGGAGCACTGCACTGAGGGTGATCGCTGTTAAAATATTGAAACTAAATGGTTTATGGGGAATGTAAGGCGGCGCGCATTCGTAAGTCGATGAAAATAAGATGATTGCGACGGGCGACTGAGAGGGGGGCAACCAAAGCGCCGGCCTTCTTGATATAGTGGCCTAACGATATCCTGACGCCTGTGGTAGTCAAGCGTGCAAGCGTCAGCACGGAGAAACCATGTCATTCAATCTCAACATCCGCCCCGCGGGCAGCGGACTCGACTTTCTCGCGCTCGGGGCGCTGATTCACCGCCTTGATCCCGGCATTATCCCTTTCCGCAAGGCGACGTCCTGCGCGATCCATGTGAGCGGAGGCGAGTTCAATGTGGCCGCCAATCTGGCCGATTGCTTCGGCTTGAAGACGGGCGTGGCGTCGGCGATGGTGGACTACCCAATCGGTGCCCTGGTGCAGGAACGCGTAAAGGCAATGGGTGTCACCCCTTTCTACAAGCACTTCAAGAACGATGAAGTCCGCGGGCCCAACATTGCGACGGTGTACAGCGATCAGGGGCACGGCGTTCGTCCTCCGGTGGTGTTCTACAACCGTGCGAACGAGGCGGCGGCGCTACTGAAGCCGGGCGACTTCAACTGGAGCGAGATTTTCGCGGGCGGGATTCGCTGGTTCCATTCGGGCGGCATTTTTGCGGCGCTGTCGGAGACGACGTCGGAAGTAATGATCGAAGGCATGAAGGCGGCTAAGGCAGCCGGGGCGATTGTGTCTCTCGACCTGAACTATCGCGCCAAGCTTTGGAACTCGGTCGGCGGGCATTCGCGTGCGCTCGAAGTGATTGGGCGGATCGTGGAGAACGTCGATGTGCTGGTGGGCAACGAAGAGGATCTGCAGTTGGGCCTCGGAATTCCTGGGCCGGAAGTGGAATCGAAGAGTAAGCTGGATCCGACGGCGTTTTTCGGCATGATTGATGTCGTGGCGAAAAAGCACCCGGGCATCAAGGTGGTGGCGACGACTTTGCGCGAGGTTCATTCGACGAACCGGCATAGCTGGAGCGCGGTGGTTTGGGCGAACGGTCAGACCTACCAGGCGCCGACCTGTGAGCTTGATGTGATCGATCGCGTGGGCGGCGGTGACGGTTTTGCGGGCGGGTTGTTCTACGGCATTTTGGCCGGAATGTCGCCGCAGGAAGCGTTGAACCACGGTTGGGCGCACGGTGCGTTGCTGACGACGTTCCCGGGTGACACGACCATGGCGACCTTGAAGCAAGTTTCTGACTTGGCAAAGGGCGGATCGGCTCGCGTTCAGAGATAAAGTTTGGTAGTCTATTGTTTAGAGGCCGTGAGCTTGGCTCACGGCCTTTCCTACGCGTCCCTATCGTCTAGCCCGGCCTAGGACACCGCCCTTTCACGGCGATAACGCGGGTTCGAATCCCGCTGGGGACGCCATCTCCTTTTCTAGTCGCTTCTGACTTATTTTGATTTCGCCTTGCCCGCGACCATCCTCACGCGTACCGGCTTCGATTCCGGCTTTACGGGGACCGGGCGGCACACCAACTGGACAGATTCAACGGGAGAGATGATCCGGGCAATGCCGCGTTCACCTTCTGCACCGGTGATCACCAGTAGTTTCGGTGAAGGTGCGTAGAGTTCCAGCACGCGCAACGTGGTCGGGCCGACGGTGCACAATACCAGCAGTTCCTGGTCTTCCTTAAGAGCATTCTGCATGGCGTGAACCTGAGCCATCACCACGCCCGTGAGGCTTTCGGGCTCCGCGTTCGCCGCCGGAGTCTCGCTCGGCCGCAGCCCCTCCATCACTTCCGCCATTTGGTTGCCCAACGCTTCGGCGGCCAATTGTTTAGTGATTGCTCCAATACCCATCAGTCAAAGCCTAGCAGCTTGAGCCAATCCCTCGAAAGCGACTCGTCTACGGGCCTGTAGGTCTCAGCCGAACCGATGGCGCGCGATAGACTAGACCCCATGACCCGTCGCGAGTTATTGGCCCTGCTCCCCGCTGCGCTACCGGCGCAGACCCGGCGTCCTCCGAACATTGTCTTCATCATGTCCGATGACCATGCCGCCCACGCCATCTCGGCCTACGGCAGCCGGATCAACCAGACTCCCAATATCGACCGTCTCGCTAAGGAAGGTCTCCGCCTCGCCAACTGCTTCGTCACCAACTCCATCTGTACGCCCAGCCGGGGCGCGATTCTTACCGGGCAGTACAGCCACCTCAACGGTGTCAAGACCCTCAACGATTCCATGGATCCCAAGAAGATCCACCTAGCCCATCTCATGCGTGAGCGTGGTTATCAAACCGCCATGATCGGGAAGTGGCACTTACAATCCGATCCCCAGGGATTCGACTATTGGCGCGTTCTGCCCGGGCAAGGCCTTTATCATGACCCTGTCTTTATTGACGCCCAGGGCCGACGTACTTACGAAGGCTACTGTACTGACTTGATTGGCGATTTTACGCTCGACTATCTGAAGCAGCGCGACAAGACCAAGCCATTTTTTGTGATGTGCCACCACAAAGCCCCGCACCGGGCCTGGCAGCCGTCAGCCAAGTATGCGAAGTGGCTCGAAGACGTCGAGGTTCCCGAGCCGGATAACCTTTACGAGGATACTTCGAAACGGTCGCAGGCCGCCCAGCGCGCGACCTTGCGTGTCGGTGACGACATGACCAAGACCGACCTGAAAGTCGATAGGCCCGCCGGCCTTGAGGGCAGGGAATTGCGTAAGTGGGCATATCAGCGCTACATCAAGGATTACTTACGTTGCATTCGTAGTGTGGATGACAATGTGGGCCGGGTTTTGGACTATCTCGATGCGGAAGGGTTGGCCGACAATACACTCGTCGTTTACACCTCTGACCAGGGCTTCTTCCTGGGTGATCACGGTTGGTATGACAAGCGCTTCATGTACGAAGAGTCCTTGCGGATGCCTTTTCTGGCGCGATTGCCGAAGACGATCAAGCCGGGTACGGTCAGCCGCGACATGGTGCTGAACATTGACTTCGCACCGACGTTCCTCGAACTCGCCGGCGGCAAAACTCCAGACTCGATGCAAGGCCGCAGCGCTCTGCCCGTGCTTCAGGGAAAGACGCCCAAGGACTGGCGCAAGAGCATGTACTACCGTTACTGGATGCATCTGGGCGGTGGTCATACGGTGACGGCGCACTATGGCGTGCGGACCGATCGCTACAAGCTGATCTATTACTACGGCCAAGCCCTTGGCGCGAAGGGCGCGGTGGATGAACCTACGCCTCCGGAGTGGGAACTGTTTGATCTACAGAAGGATCCGCGGGAGATGCGCAACGTGTACGGCGATCCGGCCTACGCCAAGGTCGAGAAGGACCTGAAGTCGGAACTCGAGCGATTGCGCGCCCATTATCGGGATGTCACCTAGCGCGGGACGTGCTAACTTTCTCCGTATGGCTACTTACCGCCGGACGCTGATTTGGCGTCTTGGCATTGGCTTCGTGTTGCCGCTCCTCGCCGCGGGACAAACCTCGCCGTTAGTGGACGCTCTGAATCTACTTGAGGCCGGCAACTACGCACAAGCGGCCAACCGGCTTGAGCAATCTGGCGTCCGCCAATCCACCGATGCCCGTTCACTACTCACGCTTGGGGTCGCACTGACGCTGGCCGGGCGCTTTGACGACGCCGTTGAGCCTCTCGAACGCGCCGTCAAACTGCAGCGCCTCGACGAAGCGACGCTGTGGCTTTACACCTGCGAGAAGATGTCCGGCATTGTGACGGAGGGCCACGCTTATCACATTCGGCGTCCGGGTGAGCCACTGCGGATTGAAGGGAGCCCTAAGTACCAATCCGGCGAGTACCCCAGCCAGTACGCTTCGTTCATCTACAATTCGATGGCCAGCGCGTACATGGGGGCGCGCCTGGATCGTCTGCCCACGAATACGCCGGCGATCCGGGCCCTTCTGTTAGACGGGGCTCGCCGCTTTACGGCTCTGCGCTGGGCTGCGCCGGATCTGGCCCGTGCCGCTCGGACGACGGCCTCCGCAACCGACTATCCGCAGCAGATGTTGCGCCTGCTGCAGTCCGGCAATCCGGGCGATCCGGCGTGGCTGAATGAACTGGGTGCGCTGCATCTCAGCATAGGCCGCTACCTCGGCGCGCGCCGGTACTCAACGCTGTTGCTGCTACAGCAGCCCACGCACGCCACCGCGCTCATTCGCCGGGCGTGGGCGGCGGCCCGCATGGGCGATGCCCAGCGGGCCCGAGCCGACCTCTCCGCAGCTCAAGCCGCCAACCCCACCGCCACCGCGAACCTGCGCTCCCGCATTGAAGGCGACCTCGCCGCGAACCAGCCCCCCGGCGATGCGTACGCCTACCTCAATGACCTCGCCGCCGCCACGCGTTCCGGCGCTTCACTTGCCGCCTTGCTGCCCAAAGCCCGGCTGGTCCATGCGGCCTTTGCTGGACGGCGCCTGGTTTACGAAGAGCGCTATGCGGCGGATCGCGCCGCTTTCGAGAACGCCTTGCGTGCGCAACCCGGCTCCGCTGATGTTCGCGCGAATTACGCCCGCTTTCTGATCGACGAAAGCGACATCTATCGCCGGGCCTACTCGCTGGAACCCCGGCCCGTGCTTGAAGCCTTTCGCCTGGGCTTCAACGCCCAGCAGGAACGCGCGCTTGCCCTTACGGTGGTGAATCAGGCCCTGGCGGTGAATCCGAACCATGTCCGTTCACTCTTGCTGAAGGCGATTGTGCTCGATCGACTTGGCCGCTTCGAAGAAGGCCGCCCCTTCGCTGATAAAGCGCTGCGGCTGGCGCCGACGGATCCAGAGGCCTTGCGTCTGCGCAGTGAGTATCTGTGGAGCGCCAACATCGATGCGCTGAACCGGGCGATGAGCCTGCTAGCGCCCACGGTGGAGGGTGTGCGCACCTATGACGAGGGTCCGAACCGGGTGACTGAGACAACGTATCGAGGGCCATCGCAGGCCGAACGCAACGCGGCCGGCGCGCTTGAGAACTCGGCTCGCGAACTGCGGGCCGGCGCGCGGGCGGCGATGCAAGCGGCCTTACAGGCTTCGGCGGGCACGCCCGAAGGTGCGATTCTCGAAGCCGAGACGGCCGTGGCCAACGGTCGACTGGACGCCGCGCGGGATGCGTTGGCCCGCGGCGTGGCGCGCTTCCCGCGCTCGGCGCCGCTGCACGAAGCTTACGTGCGATACGCGCAGCGCACCCGCAACGACGATCTGGAGGATGACGAGCGCTCGATAGCGTTTAACTTCTTTGAAACCACCGCCGGGCCACAGTTGCGTAAAGCCTGGCGCGCCATCCTGCGCACCGACTGGCCAGCGGCCGATCGGGCTCTGATGGAGGCTGCCCGCCTGGACCCCACCGATGCCCGCACGCCTGCCTACCGCGCCATCGCGCTCGAGCAGCAGAATCGCCGGGCTGATGCCGCCGCGCTCTGGATGCAGGCGATTGCTCTCGAAGACGCCCGCCTGAGTTACGACGAGTCGCCGACGTCGGTTGGTGTCTCTCGATCGCCCACTTCTACGGCACTGGCGATCGCGTTGCGGCTTCGCTTCCTTGGCGATGCCAAGGACCACCCGGCCGCCCCGGAGGTCGCCCGCGGCGCCGCGCTACTGGCTGAACGCCTCTCGCCGCCTGACCGTGCGATGCTTTGCTGGCGCGCCCTGCTGCCTGATCCAAAGACCGAGGAGCGTCCCGGTTGGCAGAAGAACGCGGGCGTTCGCTGGGCTCCGAACGCTGCCTCCCTGGCCGCTGCCGGTCACGTCGCCTATGGCCGCACGCTGCGCGGCGGCGAGGCGCAGGCGCAATTCGAAAAGGCGCTCGCCTGGGGGCAGCCCAACGGCGTCAATATCGCGCGCTCGGCCGGTACTTCCAGCCCCGCCGAACTCGAGCGCGACTTTGACCACGGCGTTGCCAAAGGCGCCATCGCCGAAGCCTACCTGGAAATGTCGCGGCTGGCCGTCGCCCAAGGCGATGAGCGAGCCGCTCTTGACTACTTCAACAAGGCCACCGGCGCCAAGCCGTCGCTCGAGGTGCAGCGGGAACTCGACAAACTGCTCGATACCATTCGCAATCCCAATCCCACTCCGCGGAGACGTCGATGATCCTGCCCCTCATCTTGTTCCTCGCTCAGGACGTCTTCTCCGGCAACGACGGCCAGAAGCCCTTCGTGAAACGTGACCCTTGCCAGGAAATCGGAAGCCGCAACTGCCGCACTGTTTACTACGACCCCAACGATCCAAAGGGCCAGGACAATGCCAAAAAGCAGTGCTTTGCCCAACAGAAGGAGTGCGGCAAGAACGGTGGCGGCTGTGACTGCTGGACCATGCCGGACCGTCCCGTCAGCGTTCCCGTGATTCCGCTTCGTCAGAATCGCCTTCCGGCCGCGACGTCCCTGCCGCCTCAACGCCAGTACCCGCTGAACGAGCACTTTAGTTCAGGCCCGCCTCCGCCCGGCCGGCGCATTTATCCATCCGACCTCGGCCCTGGCCTCACCCGTGACGTCCAGGCCGGCCGCTGCCAGACCGCTCTCCACAATCAGCGCGACCTTTACCTGAATTGCCCCGGCTACATCCCGGATTTCGTCAACGACCGGTTGCAGCGGGATCCCACTGCGCCGGACCCTGCCAAGCCCGCGCCCATCCGCCTCTATGGCGGGGTCAGCACGACTGAGGGCGGTCCCACGCCCGAAGGCGCCAACGCCCGGCCCTCGCGCTTTGGGGTTGGCAACATCGATGAAGCCGATCCGCCCCTGCTGGTGACGGCCAAGGTGCTGCAGGGCATCGACGATTGCCTGAAGGAGAACCTCAGCAGTGACATTGCGATGCTGCCGTTGAGCTATGCCGCCCAGCGCTATCGCGGTTTAAAGTCGCTGATGGCGGCTTACGGAATCGTGGGCAACGTGGGTACATTGATTCATGATCTGAATGCGACGCTTGCGCCGGGCCAGTCGTTGGGCGATGCCTCCTATGAACTGGGCCGTTTGTTGTGCGAAGGCTATTCGCTGAAGGACGTGCTTGACGCCAAGAAGAATCCTTTGGTGGAGCCCGAGCCGCCTGGCCTGCCGCCGGTGCGGCCGACGAGTCCTTCGGTGGTCCGCCCTACTTCGGTGCCGCGCGGTCCCCGGCCAACGCCGACTTACCAGGACCCTGCGACGAAGAGCGCCCTGGCCCGCGGCATTCCGCTGGTAGACCACAAAGCTCTGCAAGCCAAAGCCCAGGAAAAAGGTTGGAACATCGTCGTGCGCGACTCGAACCCCCTGGCGATGAAGTGGATCGGGCACCCGAACGCGGTCGCCAAGCCGATGGACGTGAAGGCTAAGACGTTGAAGCCGCCTACGCCGGAACAGCAGCGACGGATGAGCCCCGCGGAGAAGCTTCAGGAAAAGCAGAAGGAACCGTACTATGGGCTCGCCAGTGCCCACGGCATGACCAGCGGCGAGTTATCGTTGCTGCGCCTGAAGGGTTACGGCGTCGATGACCCGACGAAGGGCTACCTGCTGCGCACCCCCGCGGGTAAGTGGATGTACAGCGACATCGACATTCACGGCATTTACGATCGCGCCGGTAACGACGCTTGGCCCAAGACGCCAGATGGCGAGCGGGCGCTGCTGGACGAACTGAACGACTCGACTTTGGTGCGCATGTTTGAGCACCCGCCGCAGGATAACTTCGCGCGGCGCAACGACCCCACCGGGCCTAGCTTCGGACCGCAACCGCCGGCCACCGTCTACACGCACGATGGGCGCAATTTATTCGTCGACTCGGTCGCGGCTATGCAGTCGGCTTACCGTGAACTGGGCATTGATTGGAGCCGGATTTACCCATAGCTTAGGTAGGGTTGTTCGGATTCGGAGCGGTCTTTTCGGGGTGCCACGGAGCGATGGTGAATCGCGTGGAGCGGTTGGTGCCGCCGGTCACAACGCGTATGTCGTCGACGTTGACCGCGATCACGCGAATCTGAGTGTCCGCTAAGCCCCGGTGTACGAATTTTGTCGTTGTGCCGATTGCCGGTGCGAATTGGTGTTTAACCGGGTCGAGGTTCTGGTTGTCGAAGCCGCCCGCCGCGGTCAGAGTCCCTTCGCGAAAGGTGACTTTCTGAAACGGTTCCCACTGCTTCTTTTTCAGCTTCCTTGCTTCTAGTTCTACGACTACCCTGGAGGCACCCGTAAACGTGTAGGTCTTTAGGACCCCTTCGACCACATTCTCAGACGCAATCGTCACGGTAAGCTGCGTGTGTTTGTTCGCGGCCCGCCAAAGTTGAATCTTCGTATGGGACTTATTCGCTTGAATCGGCATTGGTGCCAACAAGACATGGTCCGTCGGTGAATAACTGAAGACAATCTCGAAAGATCCGTCGCGGCCGTCGCCCGGGGGGTCATGATCGTGGGACTCGCCGGGCTTTGAATCCGCGGGATCGTGTCCGGTGTCGTGCTTCGTTACGAGAAGCGCACCAATGATAACGTCACTGGGCTCTTTCTTGATGATCGCTTTCTGGGCGTTCGTAAACTGCAGTCTGCTCTGAGCCATTCGTTTCTCCTTTGCGGTTTAACGTAAAACGTTCCCGGCCTCCCGGTGAATGGGAAGATCGAGCATTGCTCGGACATGTTGACTGCCCCACAATCGTCGAAGTTCCTCAAGTTCGCGGGCTAGTATCTCACGAGTCAAGGAGTCAGCGTCATCTTTTTGACATAAAGCTAAATTAATTCGGCTCATCAGGCGTAAGTAGGGGTCGCCGTTCGAGACGAGGGCCACAGCTTTCATGGCCGACTTTTCGGCTTCGCCAAACTTACCCACGCGCCGGAAGCGAAGGGAGTCGAACATCGCGCATGCGTAATCGCGGGCGGGGGTGCAATACGCCTGCAACGCAGTTCCGTATTCCCGCCAGCGTCCGAGTTCGAGCAACGCCCGGATGCGATACTGCTCCAGTCCAAAGGAGGCGTCGGCGACTGTCGCCGCCTGGCTCTGCGCGATTGCCTCGGCGCCGGCCCAATCCTGGCGGGCCAAGGCGATGGTGGCTCGGACCTGCGCAGCGCTTAACTCGTGTTCGGGCTGCCAGCGAAATCCCAGTCCCGCTGCTTCGAGCAGTGCCTTTTCGGCATTCGATAATTGGCCGATCTCGGCCAGAAAGGCGGCTTTCTCGATCGTGCTGGCCACCGCATGGCTTAGCCGGCCGGCGGCGCGAAACAGAGGTATCGCCAGTTCGCGCTGCTTCACCACCTCGGGGAAGTTGCCCTCGGAAACGGCCAAATTCGCGAGTTCCTGATGGCAAAAAGCGCTTTGCTCGTCGAGCCCGAGCCGTCGCGCTAGTTCCAGTTGCTCGGTGAGGACGCGGCGGGCATCGAGCAGATTGCCCTGCCTCCGGTAGGCGCGTGCGAGGGTGACGGCGGTGGATTGAGCCGCAGCCCGATAGCCGTGATCGCGGAAGAACTGCAAGGCAAGCTGCGCCTGCTGAATCGCCGTGGGATAGTCCCGCCGCATGACGTTGGTGGAAGCCAGGGCGGCGCGGGCTTCGGCTTCGAGGCGGGGAAAGCCCTCGCGCGTGGCGATCTCGAGCGCCCGCTCGAGGGAGGGCAGAGCATCGTCGTACTTGCGCTGCGTGAGCAGCGCACCGCCGAGGTCAATGAGTCCGCGGGTAGCGAGGCTTTCGAGGCGTGCGCGTCGTGCAATGGCGAGACCGGCGTCGGCGTCGCGCACCGCATCCTCCACCAGGCCTCTGGCGCGGGAGTTGGCGGAGATGCGGAAGAGCAGACCCGTCTCCTGCGCCGGACCGGCCGCGCCATCTGGCAACCTCCGGGCGGCGGCGAGGGCGGAATCCAATTCGGAGCGCGCCGGAAGATGACGGCCCTGGCGACTGAGCAACTCTGCCTGACGCTGCCGGGTTTCAATGACGCCCTCGGCCTCCCCAGCCGCTTCGAACAGACGGCGCGCCGCGTCGAGGTGGGTCTGCGCGGCCGTCCAGTTTTGCTTACGCGCCTCCAGGCCGCCGAGGCGCAAGTGCGCCGCCGCGGACCGCGGATCAGCGGATAGAGCTTGCCGGTAACTGGCTTCGGCCTCGGCGGCGCGCTCTCCCATTTCCTGTGCCCGGCCGAGGTCCACCCAGGCGGCTGAGGCATCTTCGGCTCCAGTGACCAACTCGGCGAAGGCGCTGGCGGCGCGCGGCGCATCGCGCAGCAGGGCGAAGCGGACGGCGTCGATCTCGAGTTGCAGGCGGCTGGTCATCCACTGGCGTTGCTGCAGGGCGGAGGCGCGCAGGATGGCGGCGCGCGCCCGGTCCGCCAGGTCGAGCTCCTGCAGCGCGTCGCCGAGCCGGGCCTGGGCTGGCGCATATTCCGGATCGGCCGCAATGGCGCGCTCCAGATGACGGCTGGCGCGCCAGTAGCCGCCTTCTCGAAGTGAGGCGAGCCCGGCCTGGTAAGCCTGGCGGGCTTCAGGCGTTGGCCGATGGGCCAGGAGACGCGGCGCGGCGTACCAACCGCCAGAGAGGAGCAAGAGGCCGGTCGCCGCCAGGCCCAGGGCCCGCCGACGGCGGGCCTGGGTCGCGGTACGCCACCATTGCGGCACGCGAAAGCGAGGAGGATGCTCCAGGGCATGGAGGAAGGCGGGAACGGTGCGATAACGGTCCGCCGGGTCGCGCGACAGGGCTTTCAGCAGCACGTCGTTCCAGCCCCAGGAGATCGACGGGTTCACGTCGCGGGGCGGGGGTGGCGCCTCGCGCGTTCGCTTGAATGCCACCTCCATCGCGGTTTCGCCGGTGAAGGGCTGCTTCCCGGTGATCATCTCGTAGATGACAATGGCGAACGAGTAGACGTCGGTGGCTGGAGTGACCGGGCCTCCTTCCACCTGCTCCGGCGCGAGGTAGGCCGGGGTGCCGACGGCGTGGCCGCTTTTCGACACGGAGAGGGAATGGTCGCTGGGCGCGAGGGACCGGGCGAGGCCGAAGTCGGTGACCACCACGCGGTCCGGGCAGAGCATGATGTTCGACGGCTTCAGGTCGCGGTGGACGATGCCGGCGGCGTGCGCACCGGTGAGTCCCGCGGCGACTTGCCGGATCAAGGGCAGCGCTTCGGCCGGCGTGTAGGTACGGTGGCGCAAACGCTCGGCCAGGGTTTCGCCCGGCAGCAGTTCCATGGTGAGGAACAACAGTTCCGGTTGACTACCAGTTGCCGGGCGCCGGGCGAGGTCGAAGAGGCGGCAGATGTTCGGATGGGTGATCCGACGGGCCAAATGCACTTCGCGACGGAAGCGCTCGGCGTTGCGGGGATGGTCGGCGGTTTCAAGCCGTAGCGTCTTGAGGGCGATGCGTTCGCGCAATTCCCGGTCGAGGGCCTCGTAGACTTCGCCCATGCCGCCTTCGTTGATGAAGCGCAGAATTTCGAAGCGGTCGAGGAGGACATCGCCGGCTTTGAGCGAGCGGACTTCGAGGGCGGACTGCAGGGCTCCAGGGACGGGTGGTGCGTCGAGGATGGAGGACCGGTCGTGGGCGTCGAGCATGCGCCGTAGTTGGGCTTCCGTCGCCGGGGCCAGCTGTTCGCGGGCGATGAGCGCCTGCCGAGCGGTCGCATCGAGATTGCAGGCACGATCGAACAACTCGCCCAACTGCTGCCAACGGAATTGGGTGCCGCCCTGGTCCAAAGTGCTAGCCAGTTTAGCAGCCGATTCAGAGCAGGTGGAAACTCACCTCGATCTGGGCCGGCACCGCGACTGGACGCCCGTCGCTTGTGGCCGGCCGGAAGCGCCATTGCCGGACGGCCTCGAGCGCCTTTTCGTCGAGCCCGAGGCCTGCGGCCTTCACGACGCGCAAGCTGCGGACACGACCGTTCTCGTCGACTTCGACGGCCACCAGCACCGAACCCTGAAACTTGGCCTTGCGGGCTTCGTCGGGATAGTCGGGTTCCACACGATGGATCACCACCGGGGCGGTGACGCCGCGCCAGCGTTCGGCTGCGGAGGCGACCGAGCCAAGGCCGGCATTCTGGCCGTCGCCCACTCCCGGGCCGCGTCCGTCGCCGACGCCGCTGGGCCCGCCTCGTCCGAGCGAGCCGGCGCCCTTTACTGTCGCTAGTGGATCGCCGAGCACGTCGGTCTTCGGCATGGCGAACTCCACCGCGATCGCGGCTTCGGCAATCAGCTTCGGCGTGTGGTCGAGCGGCCGCGTCGTAGGCGGCACCAAGGGGCGATGGGCGACGGCCACCTCAACGCGTCCGAGTCTGGCCGGCGCCGTCTGCTGTTGGCCGCCGCCCGCGTCTACTGTGCGCCACAGAAGCTTGCGCGGCACGAGCGGCATCGATAGCGGTGGCTCACCCACTGGCAGCGGCTGCCAGGTGAGCGACGGAATCAGCATCAACAAAGCCAGCGCGCCGGCATGGACGCTGACTGAGATCATCTGGCTGCGGGATGTTTCCGGGTTCATCCCGCTCTCTATGGCAGGCGGATGGCCGTACGCGAAACAAAGGCTTTAGCCGCCCGTGGGCGGGAGCCTTTGTCAACATCTGTGAAGATTTGTTAGAGCAGGTCGATGACGCGATCGACTTCGGCGGTTTCGAGGTAGAAGTGCGGGGAGACGCGAATCCAGCCTTGTCGCGGAGCTGAGGTGATCTTCTCCGCCCGTAATTTCGCTACGATCATGCGGCTGTCAATGCCTTCTTTGCGGAAGCTGACAATGCCGGCTGACGAGGCGGGTTGGCGCTCGATCATCAGTTCGTAGCCCTTCTTCTGTGCGCCGCTGGCCAGACGGTCAGCCAGCATGGTGACGCGTTGGGCGAGGCCTCCCGGGTAGGCTTCTTCGATGTCGTTCAGGAAGCGCATGGAGGCTTCCAGGCCAAAGCAGCCCACTGTGTTGAGGGTGCCGCACTCGTAGCGGCCGGCGTCGGTGCGCAGGGCCATATCGCGCGAGGCGTAGTCGTTGTAGCCGGCGACGTTGGTCCAGCCGAACTCGACGGGTTCGATTGAGTCCTGCTGGTCCTGCTGGATGTACATCACGCCGCAGCCTTCCGGCCCCAGCAGCCACTTGTGGCCGTCGGCGGAGAGGGCATGAATCTTCGCTTTGCGGACGTCGATCGGGTAGACGCCCAGGCCCTGAATGGCATCGACGAAGTAGAAGACTCCATGCCGGGCGCAGATTTCGCCGATCGCCTCGATGTCGACACGATAGCCACTAAGGTAGTTCACGTAGCTGATGGCGAGCAGTCGTGCGCCCTTCGCGGCGGCCTCGATCTGTTCGAGGGAATCATAGATGGAGAGCCAGCGGATCTCGACGCCCTTGGCCTCCAGGCGCTGCCAGGGGAAGTAGTTGGCGGGGAACTCTTCGCGAAACGCAACGACGATGTCGCCCGTCTTCCAGGCGAGGCCCATCTGGACCGTGGCAATGCCCTCGGAGGTGTTTTTGACGATCGCGATCTCGCCGGGGTCGGCGTTGATCATCCGGGCGCACTGAGCGCGGAAGTCGTCATAGCACTTCATCCAGCGGTCGTAGTGGAAGCTGCCCCAGGTCTCGGCGTCGTCGGCGTTCCAGCGCATGGCGTCGGCGGCTGGCTTGCAAAGCGGCGCTACGGCGGCATGGTTCAGGTAGGTGAGGTTGGCCAAAACGGGGAACTGAGCCCGGTACTGGCGCCAGACATCGGCATTGGCGGCAAAATCCGCGGTCGTCAAAAGGTTTTCGGAACCCACAGATAAGAATATACGTTAATTGCAGTAGACGTTGCCGCTTATCAGTTTTGCAAATCAGACTATACTGGTGGCAGGCGCCGCGACTTTTTCGGGCGCCGACGGGTTCGACCAAGGAGAAGAATATGCTCCGCAAACTTTTGAATTCTAAGGCTCTGGCCATTACCTTGGCCACTAGCCTGAGCGCCTTTGCCGGCGATACCAAGACACCTGACACCTCCGCCAAGACGGAAACCAAAAAGACCGAGAAGAAAAAGCCTGCGAAGAAGGATCCCGACCAGATCGGCAACCGCGACGTAGGCAAAGGTCTTAACTTTTACTCTCTCGAGAAAGAGATCGCACTGGGCAAGAGCCTCGCCACCGATATCGAGCGGCAGGCGAAGATCGTTGACGATCCCCTAGTCGCCGAATACGTAAGCCGTGTCGGCCAGAACCTCGTGCGCAATTCGGATGCCAAGGTCCCTTTCACCATCAAGGTGGTGGATAGCGAGGACGTGAATGCGTTCGCGTTGCCCGGCGGATTCTTTTATGTCAACACGGGCCTGATCATGGCCGCCGAGTCCGAATCGGAGCTGGCTGGTGTGATGGGTCACGAAATCGCGCACATTGCGGCGCGCCACGGCACGAAGCAGGCCACCAAGGGCACGCTCGCCAACCTGGCGACGATCCCGTTGATGTTCACCGGCTTCGGCTGGACCGGCCTCGCGATCCGGCAGGGCGCGAGCATCCTGATTCCGCTCGCCTTCCTGCAGTTCAACCAGGCGCAGGAGCGGGAAGCCGACGTGCTTGGCCTGCAGTACATGTACAAATCCGGCTACGACCCGACCTCGTTTGTGGACTTCTTCGAGAAGCTGCAATCGCGGGAAAAGCGTAAGCCCGGCACGATGTCGAAGATCTTTTCTTCGCATCCGCCCACTGGTGAGCGCGTCACTGACGCGCAGAAGAATATCGGCGAGATGCTGACGGCCCGTCCTGACTACGTCGTCACCACCTCCGAGTTCAACGAAGTGAAGGCGCGCTTGCTGGCCTTGAACGGCCGTCGCAAGGCGACCCCCGAGGATCCCAACCGCCCCCGCTTGAAGCGTGCCCCCGGCGGCACCATCCCGTCGGACGACGGCAGCGGCGGCAAGAAGGCTCCTACGGAAGAAGACGAGCGTCCTACGCTCAAGAAACGTCAGTAGCCAGTCTTAAGCTACAGAAAAGGCGCCGGGAGCGATCCCGGCGCCTTTCTTTTGCGTAGGTTGGGACTACAGTCAACGAAGCTTCCCTCCTGGTCGATCCGTTGCAGAACCGGACCTTGCGTGGAGAACAATCTGGCTTGTTGTTCCCCGCGCCACCAGATCAGACATGCCTATCCAGAACCGCCCGGATCAACGGTTACCGTCTCCGAGTACTTCCCGATCTGCCAACGTATCAAAATCGACCAAATCACCGAGGATCGTAACGGATCCGGCATCGCAGCCGCCCATGCAAAGCTGCCATGTCCTCAAGCTATTATCATGACCGGCTAGACTGGTCACGATCCGAAGCGTTGTCCGAAGTACTGCGGCACCAATTTGCGCCACCAGGGCCAGTCGTGCGCCACGTCGTGTCCCCAGACGTCGAGTTGGTGTGGGATGCCTTTTGCCGAAAGGATGTTGGCAAGCTGCCGCGCGCGATGCGGGGCTTCCCACTGCCCCTGGCCGGTAAATTTTTGCCTCCATGGCGCAAGACGTTGAGCTGATGCCCTTCGTGCATGCCGCCCACGAAGTCCACCGGGTTGTTGAAGTATAGGTCTTCGTTGTAAAAGCCGTTGAAGAAGCCGCGCAGGTCGTAGCTGCCGCTGATCAGCATCGCGCCGCTGAAGAGGTCGGGATGCTTGAAGAAGGTGTTGGCCGCCAGTGAAGAACCCAGGCTAATGCCCATGATCATTGGCGCGCAGCCACCGCTATCGGCGCGAATCAGGGGCAGGACTTCTTCGGTGAGATAGGCGTCATAACGCTGCATCCACGCGATCTTCTCTTCCGGCGACGCCTGCTCGTTCATCAGCCCCAGCCGGTTGACGCTATCCACGGAGTACAGCTTTACCTTGCCCTCGTTCAGAAACCAACTTAACGAGTCGATCAGCCCAAAGCGCTCGTATTCGAGGAAGTCGGCCGCGGCAGTCGGCAGCATCAGCACCGGCGGACCATAGTGCCCATAAGCCACCAGCGGCATGTGCCGGTGCAAGCGCTCGCTATACCAACCGGTGATCTCTCGCCGCACTTAGCCCTCCATCTCAATTACGATCTTGCCGAAGTGTCCGCCGCCGGCCAAATGGCGGAACGCGGCCGGCGCGTCGCTAAAGGGGAAAACGCGGTCCACCACGGGCCGGACCTCGCCGAGCGTGTAGGCCTTTAACATGGCCTCGAAGATGTCGCGGCTGCCGACAAACACCCCGTTGATCCGCAGGTTCTGCATCAGCACCGGAACCAGGCTCACCTCCGGTGAACCCGCGCCGCCCAGGACGCCAATGACGGCGATATGCCCGCCCACGCGCACTGCGCGCAGGCTCTTATTCCAGGTATCTGCGCCACCTAGCTCCACCACGTGGTCGACGCCCACGCCGCCGGTGAGTTCGCGCACGGTCTTGTCCCAGCCCGGCGTCGTCTTGTAATTGATCCCGGCGGCCGCGCCCAGGGCTTTGGCCCGTTCAAGCTTCTCATCGCTGGACGAGGTGATGATCACGCGCGCGCCCATGAGCTTCGCCGTTTGGAGGGCACTCATCGAGAGTCCGCCGGTACCCTGCAGCAACACCGTTTCACCAGCGCGCAGGTTGCCGCGTTCCACCAGGGCATGCCAGGCGGTGACCGCGGTACAGGGCAGGGTCGCCGCCTCCACGTCGCTGAGATAGTCCGGCGTATGTACGAGACCCTCGGCCGGGAAGATTCGCTCCTCGGTGAGCGTACCTTCGAGCGGCCCGCCCAGCGTGTGACTCGAGCGTTCGCGCGTGGCTGGTCCGGCGAGCCAGCTTTGCGAGAAGATGCCCATTACCCGGTCGCCCACCTTCACCCGCATGACGCCTTCGCCTACGGCCAGTACGACGCCCGCGCCGTCGGAGCAGGGAACCAGGGGAAGCTTCTGCTTGGGGTTATAGAGTCCCTGCACCATCATCAGGTCGCGGAAGTTCAGGCTGACGGCCTTAATCTGCACCAGTACCAGACCGGGACCTGGCGCGGAGGAGCCCGCCTGCTTCACCATCTTCAAATGATCCAGACCGAAGCTCTCGACTTGGTAGCAGCGCATACCCGCTAGTGTAACGGCTCGGGCGTGAGTACAATCAGACTCGATGACGGTAAAAGATCAAGTTTGTATAGTCACTGGCGGGGCCCACGGCATCGGTCGCGCCCTCGCTGAACGCTTCGCCGTGGAGGGCGCCCGGGCCGTCGTTGTCGCCGACCTGGACCTTGAAGCGGCGCAACAAGTTGCCGCCGGTTTCGGCGGGATGGCAATTGGCTGCGATGTCTCCGTGGAAGCCGATCTGGTGAACCTCATTGAAACCGTGGAATATGCCTACGGTGGCATCGGACTTTTCTGTTCGAACGCCGGCATCGGTATGGAAGGTGGGCTTCACGTCACCGATGCCCAGTGGGAGCGCATCATGAAGATTAACTTCATGTCGCACGTCTGGCTGGCCCGTCATCTGGTGCCGCGCTTACTGCGAAATGGCGAAGGCGCCATGTTACAAACGGTCTCCGCCGCTGGTCTGCTCACTCAACTTGGTTCGGCTCCTTATGCCGTTTCGAAGCATGCGGCGATGGCATTCGCCGAATGGCTGGCCGTGACCTATGGCTCCCGGGGACTTAAGGTGTTCGCCCTATGTCCGCAAGGGGTAAAGACCGCATTGCTCGAAGAGGCCAGCCATGGTTCCATGAACTTCCTGGTCGATAGCGCGCTTGACCCTTCCGCTGTTGCCTCCGCGGTCATCGAAGGCTTGGCGAAGGAGAACTTCCTCATTCTGCCGCACCCGGAAGTCGCCGAGTATTTCCGCCGCAAAGCCACCGACTATGACCGTTGGCTACGCGGCATGCAGCGATTGCAGACGGAGACCGGAATCGAGCAGTTGATGAAACCTTAGTCTCTTCCCAATGCGGGTTATGCCGGGTACAATAAGAAGTCCTGGCGGCTATGTTGGCGCCGGCGCAGCAGTTCGCTATTATTCCAAAAGGTTTGAGTCCGTCTGAATGTCCCCCACGATCGTATCCCCCGATATTGAAATTGATGAGTCCGGCCTAACTGGCGGAGAACACGCAAAGCTTTTTCACGTCGTCCTGCTCGACGATGACGATCACACTTACGACTACGTGATCGAAATGCTCCAGAAACTGTTCCTGCTTTCGGCCTCGTCGGCCTTTAATCACGCGGTGGAAGTGGATGCGACCGGGCGCACGGTGATCCTCACCTGCGAACTGGAGCCGGCTGAGTTTGCCCGCCAGCAAGTCCACAACTATGGCGCCGATTGGCGCATGCCTCGCTCCAAAGGATCGATGTCGGCGGAGCTTGAACCCGCGGCCGGCTGATGTCGCTGCCAACTCACCTTCGGATGGCGCTGGTGATTACCAGTGGTGCCGCCTTCTTCGTGCTGTTTCTGGTGACCCGTCTGGTGGGTGCGCTAATGGGCGACCCCAATTTCGGCCGTGGCGACAATCCCTTTGAGCTCGTCTCGCTGATCGGCTGCGTGTTGGGTGCCTTGCTGGCATTGCTGAGCGCTTCGGCACTGGCTTTTCAGCGCTCGTGGGCCGGCAAAGTGGGTCGCGCGGCGGCAATCGTGCTGTTGCTCGCCTCCGTCGCGATTGTGGCCAGTATGGCCATCGCCGGCGCCGAAGAGACCCGCCCTTCCGCCGAACTGACTTCGGCGCAGACCGCGGCCGGCTTGGCAAGTTTTACGGGGGCGATTGGCCTGTTTTTCGCGATGCGCCGCTTTAAGTGAGCGGCCCGAAAACGCGCGCAAAAATCGCGTCCACGTTACCCAACTGCCGCCCGTAAGAGAAGGCGTGGGCGAGTTGCTCGGCCGATACCTGCTGCGTGATCTCGGGCAGGGACTGAATGGTCGCCTTGAAGTCGCCATCCGATTCCCAGCAGGCGAGCGCGTGGGTCTGCACCAGCTTGTAGGCTTTCTCGCGCAGCATCCCGGCGGCCACCAGATCCAGCAGCACCTGGCCGGAGAAAACCAGGCCAGTCGTCGATTCCAGGTTCTTCTTCATGCGTTCCGGAAAGACGCGCATACCGTCCACTAGCCAAAGCGTTTTGGCCAGCAGATAGTCGGTGAGGATGCAGCTATCGGGCAGAATGACGCGCTCCACCGAGCTGTGCGAGATGTCGCGCTCATGCCAGAGGGCGATGTTCTCGAAAGCGGCTTGCAGGTTGGAACGGACCACACGGGCCAGTCCACAGATTTGCTCGCAGACAATCGGATTCTTCTTGTGCGGCATCGCCGACGAGCCCTTCTGGCCGGTAGCAAATGGCTCCATCACTTCGCGGACTTCGGTGCGTTGCAGGTGCCGCACTTCGAGGGCGATCTTCTCAAGCGTCGCGCACACCAGGGCCAGGGCCGAGATGTAGGCGGCATGGAGATCGCGTGAGAGCACCTGTGAGGAGATGGGAGCAGCGCGTAAGCCGAGTTTGGCGCAGATGCGTTCTTCGGCTTCAATTGGCAGATGGGCCAAAGTACCGACGGCTCCGGAGATCTTGCCCGTGCGGGCCTCATCGGCCGCCTGGGCAAAGCGGGCGCGGTTGCGGCGCAGTTCGTCGTACCAAAGTGCGAGCTTTAAGCCGAAGGTGATCGGCTCAGCGTGAATACCATGCGTGCGGCCAATCTGTACCGCGTGCTGGAACTCCTTGGCGCGGCGCTCAAGGGCGGCGAGCAACGGGTCGATTCCGGCCAGGATCAGTTCCGCGGCCTGTTTCATTTGCTTCGCCTGGGCCGTATCGACGACGTCGTTGGACGTCATGCCGAAGTGGAACCAGCGGGAAGCTTCGGCGTGGCCTGCCGCCGCCATTGATTCCGCTACCGCGGTGGTAAAGGCGATGACATCGTGGCGCGTCTCTCGCTCAATCGCTTCGATGCGCTCAACGCTGAAGCCGGCGTGAGCGCGCAAGAGTTTCACGGCATCGGCCGGAACCTGGCCTAACTCGGCCAGAGTCTCCGAGGCGGCTAATTCCACCTCCAGCCATTGCTGATACTTGTTCTGCTCACTCCAAATGCGGCCCATCTCGGGGCGCGTGTAACGGGAAATCATAGGTTGTAAAGGGCGGACTGCACTCCAGGCTCGCACACGGTTAACTCCGTGAACAATGCCCGTTGCTGCAAAGCTTGCGCGGCGATCAATCGCACGATCTCGGGATGGTTGTTGTGCTCGCTTAAATGACCCAGCATCACCGTCTGGGCGCGCGACGAAAGATTGTCCAATAGGAACTGCGAAGCCACATCGTTCGATAGATGCCCTTTGCGGGACATGACGCGTTGCTTCACGCTCCACGGATACGGACCCACCTTCAGCATGTCGAGGTCATGGTTCGATTCGAGTAGCAGCAGGTCGACGTCCGCTAGATGGACCTTGATCGAGTCCGGCACGTAGCCGAGGTCCGTGGCGATGCCCACCTTGGCGCCTTCCCCCACAAACGTAAAGCCAATCGGATCGACGGCATCGTGCGGGATTGTAAAGCTGGTCACTTCGATGTCGCCGATCGTGAAGCGCATGCCGGCCTGGAACTCGGTGATCATGGGCGGTCCCGAGGCGCTATTCCAGTCGATCATCGGCGCGGTCAGCTTGGTGAGGTACACCGGCACCCGCTGCTTCTTGTCGCGAGCCAGTCTGCGTGCCAGGGCGGGCAAGCCACAGACGTGGTCCGAGTGTTCGTGCGTCACCAGAATCGCGTCGATGTCGCAAGGGTTTTCGCCGATCGCCTCAAGCCGCGCGTAGGTTTCCTTGGCACTTAGGCCAGCGTCGATCAGCAGTCGCGTCTTCGGCGTGGCGATGAACGCGCAGTTGCCGGAACTCGAACTGGCTAAAACAGAAAACTTCAACATTGTTTCGGACGTCTCAATCGGCTCTTTTGATTGTAGCCCTCGAAAAGGCGAAAAGATTCTGTTGTTTCGCCTTCCCTTTCAAAATAATTTTGGATAGAATCGCGGGCCTGAGTGGAGAGTGGACGCTCCCTCAATTTCTAACGGGCTCCGGGCGAAAGTCAGGGGCCCTTTTTGTGAGCATGAACGAGTACATCGAGATATTGAAGCGGGGCGATCTGGAGGCGGCACGACGTTTGTTGGCCGCCCAGCCTGAGCTCTTGACGGCCCGGAATGAGCAAGGGGCATCGATGGTGGCCGTGGCCTGCTATCACTGGCAACCTGCGATTGGGCGCCTGATCGCAGAGCATCGCCCACTCGATCTGTGGGAGGCCTGCATGCTGGGTGACCTACCGCGGATTCAAGCCTTACTCGATGCCGGAGAGGTCGCGATCAACCAGCCTTCGGCAGATGGTTTTCCGCCACTTGCACTGGCGGTATTCTTCGGTCAGTCTCAGGTGTACCAGTACCTTCTCGAACAGGGTGCGGACGTGAATCAAGCGGCGGTGAATGCGATGAGGGTGACGGCGCTGCATGCGGCGGTTTCAGTTCGGGATATCCACGGTCTTGCGCTCATTCTGCAACAGGGCGGTGACCCCAATGCGCGGCAGCATGGTGGCTGGACTGGTCTGCACGGCGCCGCCGGGTTGGGCCAACGGCAGATGGCGGAGATGCTGATCGAGGCGGGTGCCGATCGGGAAGCACGTACGGACCAAGGTGAGTCGGCTGCCGACCTGGCCCGCCAGCATGGTCACCCGGACTTGGCGGAATGGCTGACGCCGGCGTCATAATGGAAGCGTGACCGAACGCGAGCAACTACGCCGGTGGGTGGAGAACTGGAAAGAGACCGGTCCGCTTCTGGAGGCGATTCGCCGCGAGGAAGTGAAAGCCGCGGACAACGTACGGTCTCTCGCCCTGCTTGAATCGGCGTTCAACCATGCTTTGAGCCTTCCCGCTCGCGACTCTTCCGGGCTGGTTGAAATGCAGGCATGTTTCGCGAAACTTCGTCGATGAACGGACTCTTTGAGTTAGCTCGCGACGTGCAGATTTTCTGCGACGCGCGCGCCTGGAAGTCGTGCTTCATCGGCGGAATCGCCGGTCAGCGCTGGGCCGAACCTCGAGTCACTCGGGATGTTGACGTCACCCTCCTCACTGGTTATGGCAACGAAGACGCTTATATCGATGCCTTAATGAAAGTCTTCCCTCCGCGCATTGCCGATGCTGCACACTTCGCGCCGGCAACGTGTCCTTCTGCTGCGCTCGAAGGACGGTGTCGGAATTGATGTCTCGCTCGGGGCTTTGCCCTATGAGGCCGAGATCGTGCGACGTTCGTCGCACTTCGCCTTCGCCTCCGGCATCGAACTTCGCACCTGCTCCGCCGAGGACCTCGTGGTGATGAAGCTGTTCGCCTTCCGCCCGCTCGACCTTCGGGATGCCGAAGGCGTCGCGCTGCGGCATGGGCATGAGCTTGACTGGCCCTACATCGAGAACCAACTTACGCCGCTGGCGGAACTGAAAGGCGAGCCGGCGATCCTGGAATCACTAGCCCGCCTCCGATTGCTTTAGTCAGTCTTCCTCCTCCACTTCGCCGCTCCGCGCGGCCTTGTGCGCCGCAATGATCTTCTCGGCTTGCAGTGAGGGGACGTAGTCGTAGTGCGAGAACTCCATGTGGAAAGACGCGCGGCCTTGGGTGATGGAGGTGAGGTCATTCTGATAGGTGAGCATTTCGCTCATCGGTGCCTCGGCCTTCAGGATCTGGTCGGTGCCGACGACGTCGGTACCCGAGATGCGACCGCGGCGGCTGTTCATGTCGCCCATCAGATCGCCGGCGAACTCCACCGGTGAGCGAACCTCCACCTTCATCACCGGCTCCAACAGCGCCGGCTTGGCCAACGCCATCGCGGCCTTGAATGCCTTGCGGGCGGCCATTTTGAACGACATTTCCGACGAGTCCACGTCATGGTAGGAGCCATCGTAGAGCGTCGCCTTGAAGTCCACCATCGGGCAACCTGCCAAGTAGCCGTTGGCGGCCGCCTCGATAATCCCCTTTTCCACTGCTGGAATGAAGTTGCGCGGCACGGAGCCGCCGAAGGTCTCGTTGTGGAATTCGAACTTGCTGCCCCGCGGCAATGGTTCGAAGCGGATCCAGCAATCGCCGAACTGTCCGTGGCCGCCGGTCTGCTTCTTGTGCCGCCCTTGGACGTCGGCTGAACCGCGGATCGTCTCGCGGTAGGGAATCTTCGGCGCATGCAACTCGACATCGACGTGATACTTGCGCCGCAGCCGCGAGACGATGATCTCGATGTGCTGTTGCCCGTTGCCGGCCAGCAAGAACTCCTTGGTCTGCGGATCGCGGTAGAAGCGCAGGCCGGGGTCCTCCTCCAGGATCTTGTGGATGGCGTGGCCCATGCGGTCTTCGTCGTTGCGGCTCTTGGCGACGATGGCGTAGGCGATCGACGGTTCGGGGATCTCCACCGGCGGAAACGCGGTGGGCATGGCTTTGTCGTGAAGCGTATCGCCGGTAAGAGTGTCCTTTAACTTGGCCACCGCGCCAATATCGCCGGCTTTCAGTTCCGTCACCGGGTTCAGATTTTTGCCTTGCAGGACGCCGATGTGCGAAAGCTTCTCGGGCTGCCCGGTGCGCGCATTGATGAGCACGCTGTCGTTCTTGAGTACGCCGGAGGCGACCTTCAAATAGGACACACGGCCGGAAAACGTGTCGGCCACGGTCTTAAAGACGAAGACGCTCAACGGCTCGTTGTCGCGCACGGCGCGCACGCCTTTCTCGACACCCTGTACCGTGCCGACCGCCGCGGGGCGGCAAGTGGGGGCGGGGAAGTATTCGAGCGCAAAGTCCATCAGCCGGTCCGTGCCGATGTTGCGCAGCGCGGACAAGGCCAGAATCGGAAAGACCTTGTCCTCGGCGATGGCGTCTTTGAGGCCCGCAATGATGTGTTCCGGCGGCAGCGTGCCTTCGGCGAAGAACTCCTCCATCAGGGCGTCATTGCCTTCGGCCACCATCTCAATCAGTTCCTCGTGCGCCACCTGCGCCGCATCGCTGAGGTCATCCGGAATATCGCCTTCCTTGCCGATACCGTTGCCGTCGGGCGTATAGAAGTAGGCCTTCATGGTGATCAGGTCGACGAGGCCGCGGAAGTTCTTCTCTTCGCCGATCGGCAGGTGGATCGGAATCGAGTTGCGGCCAAAGCGGGCGTGCAAGCTGTCGACGGCGCGTTCGAAACTGGCGCGTTCGCGGTCAAGCCGGTTGATGACGAAAGCTCGCGGCAGGCGATACTCGTCGGCGAAGGAGTATACCTTCTCGGTCTGCACCTCGACGCCCGCCACGGCGTCGACGAGGATCAGTGCCGCGTCGGCCGCAGCCATGGCCCCGCGTGTATCGTTCAGGAAAATGTTGAAGCCAGGCGTATCGATCAGGTTGATCTTGCGCTTCTGCCATTCGGCGGTGGTGAGGGCGGTGGAGATGGTGAGCTTGCGCTCGATCTCCTCGTCATCGTTATCGGTGATGGTATTGCCGTCATCGACGCGCGTGAGCCGGTTGGTGGCTCCCGTTGCGTACAACATGGCCGCGACCGTGGATGTCTTACCGCAGTGGCCGTGTCCAGCCAAAGCGACGTTTCTGATTTCCGGGCCTTCATAAGTCTTCAAGGCAGTCATACCCCCTAACGTTGAACGGCCCAAGCTCGAAAGCCCAGGCTCTCTCGAACGGCCAAGGGAATATCACAACTGAATGACGGAAGGAAGGGGCAGGGGGCGACTATGCTCCCGACTCAACGTATTCAATCGCTGCAAATCGGCGTTACAACCTGATCAGCCTAGCGAGCGCTGGCATTCTGAATGGCGATGTAACGTTTGAGGAGCGAGCGAACACCGCTGTTCGTCAGCAGATCAACGATTGCGCCGCGAGATGCGAGTCCTTTGCAGACGCCCTCCGAGAAATAATCCCACCTGATCTGGATGAGTTTGACCCGCTTCGACTTGAATCGATCGCGGAGGCGATCTACCAGAAACGTTGGCCGATCATTCACGACGATGACCGGGCAGTCCGAGTGGTTCTGAGCGTCAATCACGTATTCGAATGACTCCGCGTCATCCAGTTTCCCGAACCTGTTCAACGCGAAAGAGTAGCCGATTAGGACGAGGGCCGTGGCCTGCTGCAACGCCCTCCGCGCTGAGAGAAAGGGCGGTCTGCTCGTAACAGAACTCGGCTCGGGACCTGGCAAACACTTGTACCGAAGTGAAGGCAACTTGAAGTCCAGCGATGCTGCTCGATTCTTGATCCAATCGCCAGTCGCAGTCCACTCGCGATCAACGGACCCATGTGGCGTCATTACGCGAAGATAGTAGCCGTTGTAGACCGAAGCCTGCCAATCGAGATTGTAGTTGAACAGGACTGTTCTACTGGAAAGCAGGTTGAAGATTGAATACTGGAAAGGAACCCTTTGGGTGAGCGGAGCGGTCAGAACCTTCTGGAAAATCAATTCGAGCCGTGACCGCTGGAAGTGGAGCAGATGGTCTTCGAGCGTTCTTGCCTGGAAGTTCGGAAAAATGCGGTCGAACAGAACATTGTGCGCGGGGACCACGTCACCAAACGAGCCGCCTGGATAGCTCCCCACCGCGAAGAGTTCTTCCCGAACGGCTTTTTGGAGGCGATCTGTTAGAGGAACTATGGGTGCGGAAGCCCCAGCGCCGACGATAACGAAGGGTCGCGCGCTACCGAGGGCCTCAATCAGTCGTGCGATGTCTTCAGGAGACGCTCCGTCCATTCTTGATTCTATACCGATCGCGAGTTTCGATGCGCAGCCTAGGTTCCCAATGCGGCAGGTGCTTTGGGGCGGAACGCGGAAATGAGCCCAGTGGGCTGGGCAAACAAACCGGGTGCGTTCGTTTCGCCTCACGCGAGTTTGATATAAACTCAGGAGCATGCAAGCGAAACAGCTCTCCCGTCGCGCTTTTTCCTCCGGAGCCCTGACTGCCAGTGTCGTGGCCCCCACCATTCTCGGTGCCGCCAACAAGTCCGGTTCGAAGAATCCCATCCTCACCGTGGGCGACCACACCTACGAGTGCATCCACGATTGGGGTGAACTGCCCGCCAACATCAAGTACGGCAATTGCCATGGCGTGATGGAAGATTCGCAAGGGCGCATCTTCGTGCACCACACCGTGAATGCCGCTTCCGAGTCCAGCGACTCGATGGTGATCTTCGATGCCAAGGGCAAGTTCGTCAAGAGCTGGGGCAAGGAATTCAAGGGCGGCGCCCACGGCCTGCACCTGAACAAAGAAGGCAACGCCGAGTACCTTTATCTCTGCGATACGAAGCGCGGCCTGGTGGTGAAAACCGACCTTGACGGCCGCGAAGTGTGGAGCATCGGCTACCCGAAGGAAGCCAAAGGCTATGAGCCGGGCGCCGACGGCAAGCTGCCCAAGTACAGCCCGACCAATCTCACGGTAGCCCCGAACGGCGACGTCTATGTCGGCGACGGTTACGGTTCCAGTTGGGTGAACGTCTACAACAAAGACGGTAAGTACAAGATGAGCTTCGGTCCCAAGGGCAAGGGCAAGGGCGAACTCAACAGCCCGCACGGCATCATGACCGACCTGCGGCAGGGCCCGGCCAAGGCGACCATCATCGTCGCTGACCGTGGCAACGCCCGCCTGCAGCGATTCTCGCTGGCGGGCGAGCACATCGAATTCATCGACGGCACCGTTCTGCCGTGCCACCTGCATACCCACGCCAAAACCGGCAATATCGTCATTCCCGACCTTGGTGCGCGGGTGACGCTCTTCGACAAAGAGATGAAGCTGATCGGCCATCTGGGCGATGACTCAACGTCCAAGTGGCGCGAAACCCGCGTTAAGGCCAAGGACGCTTTCACGCCTGGCAAGTTCGTTTGCCCCCACGGCGCCTGCTTCGACCGCAAAGGCAACATCTTCGTCGCCGAGTGGGTCGAAGTCGGCCGCGTCACGAAACTGCGTAAGGTCTAGGCCAAGTCCGTCAGGGCGAAGTCGTTGCCCTGGTAGAGCAGCGGCTCACGTCGCACTTTGGCCAGCGCGTAGGAAAAGCAATCTCCGTAATTGAGGGCCGCCGGATGGCGGCCCTTTCCATATTTCTCGAAGGCGCGAATGGCCAAGGAGGCTTGTTCCTCGTCTACCGGCACCAGACGAATCGCGTTGTGGAAGACGAAGAGCTCCAGTTCCGGGACGCCTCGCTCCCCCTTCATGTGGACCATCTTGATCGCGCACTCAACGTAGCTCGCGACCGATAATTCTACATGAGGCGTCTCCGCGATTGTCTCGGCATACGAGCTTCCCGCCGGCTCATTCAGGAGGATCGCGATCACGATGGACGAATCGATCACCATTTCTTAGGTCGGTAGGCCGTTCTCATCCCAGCCGAAGATTTCATCATCACTGGCTTGGGAAAGCGTCGGAAGCTTGGATACCCGCTCAACGATCTCCCGGATGGCAGCCAAGCGTGCTTCTTTGCTATGTTGCTGCCGTGCCTTGAGCTGTGCGAGCCGATCTTGCAGCGCATTTGTTACGGCGGATGTGAGAGATTCTCCAGTCATGCTCACAATCTCGCGCGCCAGCGCTTCCGCTTCGGGGTTGCGAATGGAGAATGCCATGCTTCAGTATAGCCTTCTCTGGTCTTGTAATACAGGGGAAAACATTCCAACAAACGAAAGTTTGATAAACGCCTCCAGATCATGTACTTAAATAGCAATCACCATAGTCAAGTCTTATGTTTCTGGGGCGGTATCTGAGAGGATGGTTTCACCTGTACCGCTCCCCGGCCAAGTCTTCAACAACGGAAAGGAAATGTCGAAAATCGGGTTCGTTTTGTAATCCCGTGCTAGATCTCGTCCGCGCGCCCCGCCGCCAGGCCGCCATCCACCGATAGTGCATGTCCTGTAATCCAGGCTGCATCCTCCGAAGCCAAGAAACCAATCGACTTAGCCACCTCCTCGGCCGTTCCCAGACGACCCAGCGGGTGCAGTGCCTCGAGCCGCGCGAGCCTCGCCGCGTCGTCCAGGATCGGCTGGATGAAGGGCGTCCGCACAAAGCCCGGGCAGACGCAATTCACCCGTATGCCGCGCCCGGCATAGTCGAGCGCCATATTCCGCGTCAGCGCAACGATGGCCCCCTTGGACGCCGAATACGCCGCGCGCTGACGGAAGCCGGTGACTCCCACAACCGATGCGACATGCACGATTACGGACCCGGCGCCCATCCGGGGCAGGGCATGCTTAGCCGCCAAAAAGGCGCCCTTCACGTTCACCTCGAACACGCGGTCCCAACCGGCGGCATCCTGCTGGTCCACCGGATTGCGCACCGCGATTCCGGCGCAGGTCACCAGCACGTCGATCCGCTCCAGAGCCGACATGGCTGTCGCGACCGCTGCTTCGTCGGTCACGTCGCAATTGGCGCGGTCGAGCACCGTCACCGAGGCGC